>NZ_JASCOY010000046.1:0-42772 GCF_029960075.1 Pseudomonas sp. PS02290 | reverse complement strand
GTCTGCTCATCCAGTTGCTCGAAGATGCTCTCCGCACCGGCGACGCCTTTCTGGATGGTGGAACTGACTTCGGACAACTGACGGATCGGCTTGGGCAGCAGGCCGGCCATGGTGATGTAGGCCACCAAATCGCCCGCCGACGAATCGCCGCGCAGATAAAGGACAAGGAACATCACGATGGCCATGCCGCTGTAGGTCACCAATTGCAGCATCGGTGTGTAAACCGCGCCGGTCTTGGTCATCGCCAACTGCTTTTTGGTATTGCTGCGGCTGGCCTTTTCGAAGCGGGCCTTTTCGTAGTCTTCGCCGCCAAAGCTGCGGACCACGCGATAACCGTGAATTGTTTCTGACGCCACGTGGGTCACATCGCCCATGGCCACCTGAATCTTTTTGCTCTGCTTGCGAAACTTCTTGCTGGTGCTGTTCACCATGACCGCGATGAGCGGCAGTATCGCCAGCATGACCAAGGTCAGTTTCCAGTTCATCCACAACAGTGCGCCGAACAGGAAGATGACCGTCATGCCTTCGCGAATCACAACTTGGATTGCGTCGGTGGCAGCGCCAGTGACCATGGTCACGTTGAAGGTGATGCGCGAGATCAGGTGCCCGGAGTTGCTGTTGTCGAAAAAGCGGTTGGGCAGCGTGAGCAATTTGTTGAACAGCACGACACGCAGGTCATGCACCAGCCCGAGGGAGACGCGGTCGAGGAAGAAATTGCCCAGATAGGACCCGACGCCTTGCCAGACCGCGCTCAGCACGATCATCAGCGGCACAAGCTGGAGCAATTGCAGGTGGCCAATATAGGGGTTGTCGGGGAAAAGACTGGCTTCGGGATTAACGAGGCCATCGACGAAGTATTTAAGGACGTAGGCGAGCATCGGCTGGGTGGACGCAAAGATAAGAAAGCCGACAATGCTCAAGCAGAAAAGGCCGGTGTAGGGCCGGACATAGGTCAACAGGCGAAAGTAAATCGCCAGGGTCGTTTTAGCTTGAGGATCAGGACTGCTCATGGAAATCCGCACGAAAAAAATTGGCGGAATTTTACCACAATCCATGAACGTCAGACCTGCCGAGATCCAAGCAAGCCGACTCGATGGGAGGCTGAAGCGCTTTGAAACGATCGGACAAGGTGGGCCATGATGGAGCAAGCGCCCTCTGCAAAAAAGCGTTGCTGTCTGGCCCTTGGAAGCGGGCTGTCTCAGAGACCTCCAAGCTTTTCACCGAGCTACCGCTATCCGGCCAGACACTGCACCTAACCGCAGACTGCATCAGGTGAAACCTTGTGGATGAAAGGTTTGAGTGCAGTGCCGGAGTCTTTTCAGTTCATGGACCAAAAGCCTGCTGCAGAAACAAAGCTACATATGCACATATCCCCTTGCTCTGCCAAAACTTACCAGGAGAATGCAGTGACCGCTTCTGAGATACGCATTGATCGATACGCACCGGGCGACGAGCAGGACATTGTCGATATGATCCTGACCATTCAGAGGGAAGAGTTCGGAATGAGCATCTCCGCGCACGACCAGCCGGATCTGATGTCTATTCGGACTTTTTATCAGACCGGCGTCGGTGATTTTTGGGTGGCCCGGTATAACGGTATGGTGATCGGTACAATCGGCTTGAAGGACATAGGCAATGGAGAGGCTGCACTACGGAAGATGTTCGTCGCCAAGCCCTGGCGTGGACGCGAATCAGGGGTGGCGCGGCAGTTGCTGAAATGTTTGCTTGATGCTGCCAAGCTCGCAGTATTAAAGCGCGTCTATTTAGGAACAACGGCAGAGTTTTTGGCGGCGCATCGGTTTTATCAAAAGCACGGGTTTCAGCGTATCAATAAGAAAGCACTGCCAGGGACGTTTCCGCTAATGACGGTTGACACGCGGTTTTACCTGTTGGCGATGTAATGACATTCCAAGGTGTGTGTCGCGGCAGTAGCACCTAGCCTACTAAACAGATTGAAAACCCCGACCTGAGGGCATAATTTTGGGACTGGGGCCGGAGGGAGGGCGCACACGCGGATGCGACGGGTTTGCTCGTTGAGTCCGGCTGCCAGTCACCTAACCTGTGCCCTCATTTATACACAGCCCAAAGTGATCCAACACAAGGCCCGGCGCTCCAGATCGGCGCGCTAGGTCAACACATGCGTCCGGGGCACCGAACGAATTTCGTCTGCGGTCGGCAGGCCAACGAAATGGCAGAACTCCCCAAGGTCGCTCCGGTATGCCTGTCAGGTGCGCGGATTGCCGATCTTGGCGAGCCACTCGACGGCCGGCGGCACTCCGGCTAGCATCTGAAGCTGTGCCGCCGTTAGCCGGCGCTCGGTCGGCGAGGATGGTCATTCATTCCTTCTTCCTTCAACGCTGCAGGCATGGAAAACACCAGGTCCAGAGCATGCTCCACCATCATCGCGATAGATCATTTGTTAAGCGGATAGACAGTAAACAAGTGATAGGCTGAAGCGATTTGACACAACAATTCTGCCGTGAATCACTCACAGCGCGTTCGCCCCGCGAGTTTATAGAAGTTTGGACTATCTTCATCGGTACTATTTATGAGCGATTTCCATTACCTGGCTTCCCACTTAGTGGATGAAGAAGCCGCTGAAAAATATTTAGCAAAATATTGCTTTGAGATGGATTTATTTACTGTCGAAAAGAACAGGCTGGAGTGCGTTACAAAGCTATGCAAACTGGGTGAGTCAACAGTAAGTATTACCTCATCGCCGACCGGCTGGGGATACAAAGTACGATCAGAGGCTGATGGGTTTCTGTTCACCCTAGCTCAAGAAGGAAATGTAGTATGGGAGAGTGGCAAGCAGCGAACGCTCTCGAAAGCTAATGCCGGACTTTTGATAGACCATAGAGAACTGACAATGGCTAGTTATTCTCGGCGGTCACAGTATTTAGCAATCTACGTCGCTCATACAGATCTCATTAAATACTTGTCCATATTGAATGGCGAGACTCAAGCTTCCAGGTTGGTTTTCAAAAAAAATGAATGTGGGGTTTTGATAACTGAATTCATGAAGAGCGTGGGAAGTACTATAATCAGTCTGGCAGCAGGAAGTGACTTAGTACAAGATAAAGTTCTGACTCATCTCAAAGAAAGCCTTATGTGCTTCATTGTATACAATGTGGAGAACAACTATTCGCAGTTGCTAACATGCACCAGAACTCTGGAAGCACCAACGCCCTACACTATAAAAAGGACCGTAGAATATGTTGAGCATCATTACGATAGGCTATTGACCTTAAGTGACTTGGCAGCCTTTTCTGGGGTTAGCGTAAGAAGTTTGCAGCTAGGCTTTAAGCAATTCAAAGAATGTACTCCCATGAGCTACCTTCGCGACGTGAGACTAAAGAAGGCTCACGTTATGCTCAAATCGCGAGAGCACCCCATCCGAACA
The DNA here is from genome assembly GCF_029960075.1 of Pseudomonas sp. PS02290. Classification (NCBI taxonomy): domain Bacteria; kingdom Pseudomonadati; phylum Pseudomonadota; class Gammaproteobacteria; order Pseudomonadales; family Pseudomonadaceae; genus Pseudomonas; species Pseudomonas sp. PS02290. The sequence continues at coordinate 39,369 of NZ_JASCOY010000046.1, read as the reverse complement.
CCTAAAGAAATTGCTGCACTTTGTGGATTCACCAATTTTTACCTATTTGATAAGTACTACACCTCTACGTTTGGAGAGCGGCCAATCGAGACCTTGAGAGCAAACTCATTTATCTAGCTGCGCGAGAACCCAGCACGCTTTTGCGTTGGTACGGCTCACGCGATCTCCTAGCATGCACCTTCATGGGGTGTGGCTGCAGTGCATCGCCTTTGGGCATAAGCAGAGGTTAAGTCTGCGTAAAGCACGTTCTAAATTAAAAAAAAGCGAAAATATTTAAAAAAAACGCATATATTTTCGCCTTTGCAAAAAATTATCTTCCATGGGTAGTAGCGCAGCATTATCTTTGACGAAAAACTCAGTACTCATACAAGTGTGACTAAGATGTCTACACAAGCCTTGTGTGATGCCGTTGCAGATCTCAACTGGGATGATAGCTAACTGCTGTCGATCGCAATTACAGGCGCAGTGAAAATTAGTTATCCCTCCAATACGTCTGAGTTCGAAAAAATGACTTTGCCGACACTTCAATTAAATACCCTTGCAGAGCTTTCTCGCTTCAATCAAGGGCTTTCGAAACAAGCTGCGAGCGCGGAATTTGCTGCTACAAAACTTGAAATCGCTTTTCACGATGTGAGTAGCGCGATGCGAGATATACCCATCACAATTGATGCGGACAATGTTGTACGACATAGCTTTAAGGAAAGGATGCTGCGACGCGACTCCTTCGTGCTATTCAAAGCGGTATTGAGTTTGACAAAGAACTTAGCGGACGCTGTAGGCATACTTAGCCAGAGTGGTGCAAAAGCCCTTTCTGCAAGCTACAAGATCTTGATAAAAGATCACGAAGGTAATGCTGCGGTCCATCAGGCGCAGTGTGAACTTACAGAAATTTTAATGGCTCTGGAAAATTTAGAGATCCGGCTTCGCGCGATGGTCCGGCCATTAACTTAATGGCAGAGCCGCTTAGGCTAAGAAAGAGCCTATGATGACGAATCCTTAAGCTTTTGTTAGTGAACAAATTGAAGCCATTTTTTCTCACCCCGTCTGTCTCAAGCTTGGTTCGAAACTAAGTTGAAGGACGAAAGTTCTTACTGCAGGACGATAACTATGTCTACGTTGCATGTTTCGAAGTCAAAACTAAAATCCAAATTGATGATAGCATTTGGGCTCTGCGCACTGATCACCATTGCAGTGGCCGCGCTTGGGCTATCCGGCTTGGCTAAGCTAAACGGTCAAATTGAGGACATTGTCGAAAATAATGTCGTTTCCATCAACCAAGCCCAAACCGTAAATGCCAGCGCGATTGCCACTAACCGTGATTTTCTCAAAGCGGTGATGCTGACTGCTGCAAACGCAAGCGTTGACGAGATCAGGGAAAACCAGGAGTCGTACCGGCAAAATCAAGATAAAGCCCTTACGGCATTCAAAGCATACCGTGCCACACCCTTAGAGCCCGACGAGAAAGCCGCTGGTGACAGCTTTGAGCGCGACTGGCCGGCTTATATCGGTGCAGTAGACAAAGGATTTAGCGCGCTAAAAAACGATGACATCCAGCGCGCACGAGACATTGCCACTTCTGATGTGTTACCTGCCTACAAAGCTGTCAAAGGCGATCTCAACGTCATTCTTGATTCTAATACCCGGCAAGCTAGTGAGGCTACGCTCTTCGCGCAAAGCGAATCTGCCCAACTCACCTGGATGCTGAGTATTGGCTGCCTATTGGCCGTCTTGTGTGCAGGAGTACTTGGCCTCGTGACTACCAAATTGGTGACCGGTCCAATTTACAAGTCTGTTGACGCTGCGGGCCGTGTGGCGAGAGGTGATCTGACTCAACGGGTTGAGGTAAGTGGAACTGATGAAACGGGGCAGCTTTTGCAATCCCTCAGCGATATGCAAGGTAATCTTAAACATACGGTCCAGCAAATTGCCAGCGCAGCGGATCAACTAGCATCTGCTGCGGAAGAGTTGACCACGGTCACCGACAGCAGCACGCGCGGACTGGTAATGCAAAGCAGCGAAATTCAGCAAGCGGCAACGGCAGTTACGGAAATGACCGCCGCTGTTGAAGAAGTCGCCCGTAATGCGGTCAGCACATCACAGATCTCCAGCACGACTGCGGACGAGGCTCACAAAGGTCAACAGCAAGTGCAGCAAGCCGTAACGGCGATAGACGCGGTCACCTTTGCCATTACTGATTCCACGCAGCGCGTCCAAGCATTAGCTGGACAAATTCATGACATCACTAAGGTTTTGGAAGTCATTCGTGGCATTGCCGAACAGACCAACCTTTTGGCGTTGAATGCCGCCATTGAGGCAGCACGAGCCGGCGAGCAGGGTCGGGGTTTTGCAGTAGTTGCAGATGAGGTTCGCGCACTGGCCCACCGCACCCAGTCCTCCACCAAGGAGATAGAGACCATGATCAGCCACGTTCGCAAAGGCGCTGATGATGCAGTACTGGCCATGGGTAAAAGCCAAAGCATGATTATGGATACCCAGGCGTTAGCGACCGAGGCTGGCTTCGCACTCAAACGCATAAGCGAAGGCGTGCATCAGATCAGCGAACGCAACATGGTGATTGCCAGTGCCGCAGAGCAGCAGGCGCAGGTGGCAAGAGAGATTGATCGCAACTTGATAAATGTGCAGGACCTTTCCGCTCAAACGGCAGCAGGCGCTAATCAAACAAGCGCGTCGAGCAGTGAGCTCTCTAAATTGGCGCTATCTTTCACCAAACTTGTAGGACATTTCAAGCTCTGAAGTTCCTACTACCGCCCATAAGGAAGCTAGGTGAGCCTTGCTTTAACTTGTTGTGCCGCATCATCATACTCGGCAATTATATTTGTGTTGACCTGTTAAAAACATATCAAGCTTTTGCACAAGCAGAGCTAGTGGATCAGTCTTGCAAGGATAGAAGTTGTGAAAGCACTAGACTATGTAACATTTAGATACCGCATGCCAAACGGTCACGACGGGCATGGTTTTTACACCAGCGACCTTGAATGCACACAAGATCATTTTGAGGTAACACCCCAAGGTCGCTTGGTCCGTATCGTCTCCACTGATGAACTAGCTAGGCCACTCGAGGACCTTAACTATTCGGGCTGGCTGGATATTACGTCTTCCGCAGATTGTTTCCGTTTGGCCTTTGCAGATGGTGCGTTACTAGCGATTCAGTTGGCAAGTGATGATGACTGGACGCCGTTTGATTCGAACAACTGCACGTCGAGCTAAGACTTTACAGGGGGGGGCTAGCGGATCACTGCCATTTGGAAATGATGTGAAATATATTGGAAAGTATCAGTTCAGGTCTGTGCTTGTATTCAATAACTTGACCAAAACACTTGCCGCTGAAATTGATAGTATCGTTTCAATGATGAAGCTGCTCGAAAGAGATAGCTATTATGCAACTGATGCGGTCATTGATCCAGCTCCTGGGCTAGTCAATGAGCGATCTTCAATGCCATCCGGAGTGCCTTTAAATTATAAACTCGCCGAGCTGAATCTCAGATTGGATTATTTGAAGGAGGTGTTGCTTCCGAGTCTTAACATGCTCATGATCGACGTGGTGGATTGCATGGAGTCTGAAATGGTTGATGAGCAATGCATAACCGCCATACCTAAAGAAGAGCTCAGGTCCGCAGCTATATCGATGGTGGAATCTTGCGTTCCGATGCTGGAAAAAATGGACACTGACCTAGGCGAGATGCAGGTGAGCTTGAAATGCTTTGCGCAAACTGAATTTCAGCTGAAAGAAAAATTGTAATCTGTTCTAAGTGTCATTTGGTGGGATGGTATGACCTCGGAAAATTGATAAGATCCCTCCTTCAGCTCATCAGAGAACGTGTATGTTTGTTTTCCTCCAAACCATTCGATATCTGTTTTTGTTTACGTCATTAGGCACATTGCTGACCCCAGTGATATGTTTCAGCGCGGAAATTCCAGTAGGCTTCGCAAGCGGTGTTACGGGAGGGGGAAGCGCCCCTGCTGTACACCCTCGCACTGTTGATGAATTGAGAACAGCTCTGTGTGCCACCACAGACAGTCATGGAGCGTGCACAGACACTGCCCCACGAGTTATTAGTCTAGATCGCGCATTCGACTTTCGTGGGACTGTTCTGTCCGATGGAAGCCCGGACGTGACTGAGACCGGCTGTATGGCTAATGTATGCACCAACGGAAGCGGTCAATGGGGGATTGATGGAGTTACTCATTTCTGCCAGTCACGGCCCAAGACGACCATCACCTATGATAAGGCTGGCTTACAGCACCTGAAAATCGGTTCGAACAAAACTTTAGTTGGTCAAGGCTCGAAAGCAGGAATCAAAGGCATCGGGCTCTTCGTCGGAGACGGTGCTAAAAATGTAATTATTCGTAATCTCACAATATCTGACATCAATCCACGTGTTGTCTGGGGTGGAGATGCCTTAACTCTGGACAATACCGATGGAGTCTGGATTGACCACGACACGTTTGCTCGGATAGGTCGGCAGATGATCGTCACGGGTTTTGGAAGCGCGAGTCACGTCACCATCTCTGACAACGAGTTTGATGGCAGGACGCAATATTCTGCAACGTGCGACGGTCATCACTATTTTGTCTGGCTATTCTTGGGCAAAGATGACACGTTAACTCTCGCTGGCAATTATATTCACCACACCTCCGGCAGAGCTCCCCATTCAGGTGGAATGAATGGAGCGCAGGTTCGTGCCCAGTTGGTCAACAACCTCTTTAGTCATTTGACTTATCAGGGTGCGATCATGTCTAGAACCGATACATCTTATCTCTTGGTTGAAGGCAACTACTTTGAGGATGTGACTCACCCGCTTTTCAATGATTCCAAACAGCCAGGCAATGCGTTTGCTCTGTTCGGCTCCACCGCCGGTGATGCCTGTCAAAGTACGTTGGGCAGGAAGTGCGTTGGGAACGATGTTAGTAGCAGTGGCTCTGACTTTACCCCCCAAGATCAGGCTGTTTTGGATGCATTCAGGCTATATCGACGCTATCTGGTGCATCCAGCGGCGCCGAGCTTGACCCGAGTATCTGTCCTCAACAACGCTGGGGTCGGGCATATCTAGGCGTACGGTGCTACTCGCACGTATACACGGATCTGTGCGGCGGCACGTTACTGCCGTCGCTCCCTCGACCGTCGGGGACCTACCCTCGCTACAGCCAACCGAGCCTCTAAGGCTAACGACATCGCCTGTACTCCCTGGAAACACCAAATTCCGCTTCTCTGCGGCAAAGCCAAGAAATAGGATTGATCCCACCAGAAAGGAGTGCGCCTTATGAAACTGATTGGGATGCTGGATTCCCCCTATGTTCGCCGTGTGGCTATTTCGCTGGATGTCATGGGTATGTCGTTCGAGCACGCGACGCTTTCGGTATTCCGCGATTACGAAGCATTCGGTGCGATCAACCCGGTGGTGAAGGCACCGAGTTTGGTGCTGGATGACGGTAGCGTGTTGATGGATTCGACGCTGATCATCGACTACTTCGAGGCGCTGAGCCCGGCTGAGCAAAAATTGATGCCACACCAGGCTTTGCCTCTGGCCGCATCGCTGCGGATCTTGGGGCTGGCGTTGGCTGCCTGCGAAAAGGCAGTGCAGATCGTTTACGAATACAAACTGCGACCGGAGGAAAAACGCCATCAGCCTTGGCTGGACCGGGTAACCCAGCAGTTGTTGGCGGCTTGTCGCGCATGGGATGCCCTAATGTCGGGACCGCAACCGGTTGCGCCAGATAGGCCGGGACAGGTCGACATCACCAGCGCCGTCGCCTGGTCGTTCATTCAGTTGATGGTCGCTGATGTGGTCAGGGCGAATGCTTTCCCATCCTTGCAGGCACATGCGACACGCTGGGAAGCTACCGAGCTATTTAAACGCTACCCTCAAAGTTGATTGCCCAATCCAGAGCGGAAGGGCGGTCGGCCTTGTCTGGGCGACTTCCCGCCCCTTGTTCAACGGCTTGTTCAGCAACTTGATCGTGGCGACGCTGATCGCCGGCGTAATGCCCGCGCTTGCCGCCTGGATCGGCCATCGGATCGTCGATGCGGTGGTTCAGGCCATGCAGATCCATGGCGATGGCAGCCCCTAGCCTGATCGAAGCGCTAAATCCAAAGACGAGCTCAGCGTCTCAAACGCCCCCACGAAATCAGCAGCACCCGCTTACCCCACCAGAACTTCCCACAGACCAAAGCAGTCACATCGCTAGTCCCGACGAGTGATGCGTATGAGCCTCTTAGAGCAGGAAATGCAGGACCGTGAACACCCCGTGGCCGAGGACATTGCGCTGCAGCGCAAGGTCTGGAAGTTCCAGAGGGTTGGCTGGTATGTGCTGACGGCGGTGGTCGTCCTGACATTGCTCGGCTTGTTTTCCAGAGGCCCGCTCAGCACGCTCGAATCGGTGAGCGAGCAGGGTGATCTGACGGTGCAGTACGAGCGTTTCCACCGAGCGGGCGGGACCAATCCAATGATCGTCCAGGCCACGGGGCAACCGGGCAAAGAGGTCACACTGTCGATCAGCAAGCCTATGCTGGATGGCTTCAGCATCGAGTCTATCCAGCCGCAGCCGGTCAGCTCGGTGGGCAGTCCCGAGGGTTTGAGTCTTACTTTCCCCACCGACAAGAGCGGGCACGTCACGCTCTTTATCTCATGGCGCAGCGACGGCATCGGGCTTTTCAAAAGTCAGATCAGTGTCGTGGGCGGCGGCCACATTCCAGTCACTCAGTTCATTTACCCATAGGTGCTCAATGGATGCCGTACTACGCGCGGGCGCGATTTATCTGGCACTGATGGTGCTCTTCAAGATTTCTGGCCGACGATCATTGGGGGAGCTGACGTCGTTTGATTTCGTGCTGCTGATGGTCATTGGCGAAGCCACCCAGCAAGCGCTGCTGGGCGATGACTTCTCTGTGACCAATGCGGTTCTGGTCATCGTGACGTTGATGGTGATCGACATCGGGCTTTCCCTCGTCAAGCGGCGGTCCAAACGCTTGGCCAAGCTGATCGATGGGGGGCCGACGATCATCGTTGAAAACGGCGCTTTCCTGCGACATCGCATGCACGAGGCCCGTATTCAGGAAGACGACATCCTGGAGGCCGCAAGAATAGAGCAGGGTTTCGAACGAGTGGAGCAGATCAAGTACGCGATCCTGGAGCGAAACGGCAAGATCTCGATCATTCCTGCCTGACTCTCTGCCCCGTTACGGCCTGATAAGAAGCGCTATCCAGCATCGCGAACGGCTTGGTCAGGCGGGGCATGCCAAAGCCAGGAAAACAGATCTGACCATGGTTCCCTCCGCGTGGCTCGATATACACACACCTCGTAAGCAGATCCTCTATTACTGAGGAATTTCAGCGGGTTGACGGCCATTTATTCAGCCAGACAGATAAAGTTTCTGTCGCTTGAGACGATAAGAATGGCAAGGTGCCATGGAGGAGGCCCGTCACGCATTTCGAGCTTGTACACCATGCCCAATTTTTTCCTTCTTCGCCGCGATCGTCGCGCCCTGAAGCAATTGCTGACGTCGATCATGAGCGGCGAACATCCTGAGGTCGCCCAGTGCAAAGAAGGTCCAGCAGTGCTGGATGCCTGGCGCCTGATCCAGTCCTCCAATGATCAATACCAATCCCGCATAGCCCAACTCGAAAAGGAGCTTGAGGATGCCCGCGAGTTGCTTCGCGAATCAGCAGCCTCCGCGTCAGCTCACGAGATCAGATTCGATTTGGTCAATCGCGCGTCCAGTGAAGGTCTTTGGGACATGGAGGTCGTGGCAGGCGACCCGGTCAACCCCGGAAATCGCTTTTGGTGGTCGCAGCAATTCCGCAGCCTGCTGGGCTTCAAGGACGAAAGAGACTTTCCAAATGTGCTCGCCAGTTGGGCCGATCGGCTCCATCCGCAGGACAAGCAGGCAACACTCGACGCCTTCGCTCGCCATCTCAACGACAAGTCCGGAATGACCCCATACAAAGTCAATAATCGGCTCGCCATGAAAGACGGTTCATATCGCTGGTTCCACGCACAGGGTGAGACACTCCGCGACGAGCGAGGCACGCCCATCCGGGTCGCTGGCTCGCTCCGGGATATCCATGACCAGCTGGAGCGGGACCAGGAGCACGACGTCATCATCACCAGATTCGAGCTGGCTCGGGAAATGCTCTCGGATGGGCTTTGGGATATGGAGGTCATTGCCGGAGACCCTGTAAACCCCAAAAACCCGTTCTGGTGGTCACCTCAGTTCCGCCGGTTGCTGGGTTTCGAAACGGTTGAGGAGTTTCCAGATGTGTTGGACAGCTGGGCATCCAGGTTACACCCGGATGACAAGGACAGAAGCCTCAGCGCCTTCGGGGCTCATCTGAGTGACAGATCAGGCAAGACACCCTTCGATATCGAGTACCGGCTGAGGATGAAAAGCGGCGAATATCGGTGGTTCCGTGCGCGAGGCCAGACCAGGCGTGACCCCGCCGGCCTGCCGCTGCGAGTAGTCGGTGCGCTTGTGGACGTCAACTTGCAACACGAGCAGGACGTGCTGAGGGAAACAGAGGTCAAGCATCAGCAGACGCTTGAGCACAATATCGCGCAATTGTCCCAGATCGTGGGGACGATCCAGAGCATCGCGAGCCAGACCAATCTTTTGGCCCTGAATGCGGCCATTGAGGCTGCACGTGCGGGTGAGGCGGGTCGTGGCTTCGCAGTGGTTGCCGACGAGGTTCGCAAGTTGGCGACGCGTACCACTGAAGCGACTGAACAGGCAGCCGGCATGATTGCCCGCTAGCCCCTACTTTCTTCGAACCCCTGGTTCCTTGAACCGGGTTGAGGTCTGAAAAGAAGTGGTTCGGAAAAAGACTCTCCAACGTAACCGCCATGGGGTCGGCAGCATCACTCTCGGTTAATCGCCAGAGCTAATGCGCGCCGACAAATGGCGCCGATATCCAGGGAATGCCAAGGTTTGGGGATGAAAAGAGGAGCATATCCAGACTCCAGGATTTGTTGCCCTCGTCCTCCCGAGGACAAGATCACCGGGATGCGGGGCCATTGAGCTTGCACCCGGTTTGCCAAGCCAATACCGCTCAGCCCACCCGGCATATGGATGTCGGACAGGATGAGATCCGCCCCTCCCGAGGTCTTGCACAACCAGTCCCAAGCGTCGTCGCCTGTCTCTGCTGTGACGACCTCGAAGCCTTCCGTCTCTAAAATTTCATGGATCAAACTGCGAATGAGCCAGTCATCTTCCACCACTAAAACGGTTGATAACACTGTCATTTGCCCATCCTGGTTTGTTGTGCGTTTTGGACTGGGCCGCTGTCTGCGGGTTCCCATTTCCGTTACATCCGTAGCTCAAGTCTCTCTGCACGGTTATACCGCCCTGACGGAGTGGCCTGCAGTTCTATGCAAAGCCTGAATCGCCCCTGATTATCCAGATGGCTACCCACAAGACCGGGGAAGCGTGCCGAACTAGCCGCTACAATCCCCCGTCACCGCCAATCCGGAGCCTGCGCCTTTGATGTCGTTGTTCAATCGTTTGACTGCATTTTCAACCCAGAGCGGCAGGGCGGTCGGCCTTGTTTGGGCGACTTCCCGCCCCTTGTTCGCCGGCTTGATCGTGGCGACGCTGATCGCCGGCATTTTGCCCGCGCTGGCTGCCTGGATCGGCCAGCGGATCGTCGATGCGGTGGTTCAGGCGATGCAGATCCACGCCAATGGCAGCCAGGCGCCGGTGTGGCCTGTCCTGCGTTACGTGTTGGCCGAGGCGGGCGTGTTGGCGTTGCTGGCCGCGGCGCAACGGGCGCTTTCAATGCAACAGGCGCTGCTGCGGGTGCAGTTGGGGCAGAAGGTCAATCTGATGATCCTGGAAAAGGCCCAGACCCTTTCGCTGCTGCAGTTCGAGGACTCGACCTTTTACGACAAGTTGGTGCGCGTGCGCCGCGATGCATCGACACGGCCACTGGGCCTTGTCACCAAAGGCCTGGGGCTGACGCAAAACCTGATCTCGCTGGTCAGCTTTGCGGTGCTGCTGGTGCATTTTTCCCCTTGGGCGCTGCTGATCCTGGTGCTCGGTGCGCTGCCGGTGTTCTTCGCCGAGACGCATTTCTCCGGTAATGCCTTCCGCCTGTTTCAGCGTCGCGCCCCGGAAACCCGCCAGCAAAATTACCTGGAGGCCTTGCTGTCCCAGGAGGCGCATACCAAAGAAGTGAAGCTGTTCGGCATGGCGCCGTTGTTGCTGCAACGCTATCGCGACAATTTCACGCGCCTGTACGCCGAAGACCGCCGACTCACCGTGCGACGCGACACTTGGGGCTTTGCCCTCGGGCTATTGGGCACAGCCGCGTTCTACGTAGCCTACGCCTGGGTAGTCATGGACACCGTGCGCGGCCAGACCACACTCGGGCAGATGACGATGTACCTGGTGCTGTTCAAGCAAGGCCAGGTCGCCATCACTGCCAGCCTCAGCGCGATTGCCGGTCTGTACGAGGACGGCCTGTACCTGTCTGACCTCTACGAATACCTTGGGGTGCCGGTTGCACCTGTACGCGGCACGCTGAAGGCCGGTGCACGCCCGGGCGATGGCCTGCGCTGCGAGGGCCTGGGGTTCCGCTACCCGGGTGCTGCGAATCCCACGCTCACCGACATCAGCCTGCACCTGACCCCCGGCATGAGCCTGGCGCTGGTGGGCGAAAACGGCTCGGGTAAAACCACATTGATCAAACTGCTGACCCGACTCTATACGCCTGACGAAGGCAGGATCCTGCTGGACGGCAGCGATTTGCAGGACTGGGACGAACAGGCCTTGCACCAGCGCATCGGGGTGATCTTTCAGGACTACATCCGTTACCAGATGACGGTCGGCGAAAACCTCGGCGTGGGTGACGTCGACGCGTTCGATGACCAGGACCGTTGGCGCGATGCGGCCACCCAAGGAATCGCCGCCGAGTTCATCGAACGCTTGAGCAACGGCTATCACACGCAGTTGGGCCGCTGGTTCGCCGGTGGGCAGGAATTGTCCGGTGGGCAATGGCAAAAGCTGGCGCTGTCGCGGGCCTACATGCGCCGTGAGGCTGATCTGCTGATTCTGGACGAACCGACGGCCGCCCTCGACGCAGGGGCCGAGGCTGCCGTATTCGAGCACTTCCGCGAGTACGCGAAGGGGCGCATGACGTTGCTCATTTCTCACCGATTCTCCAGCGTGCGCAACGCTGACCACATCATCGTGCTGGATCAGGGCCGGATTCTGGAGCAGGGGACCCACGCGCAGCTGATGGCGGGCGGCGGGCGCTATGCCAGCCTGTTCGACATCCAGGCGCGTGGGTATCGGTAGTCGCCGACCCGCATAGTTCCTGCGGGCGACTGGATGAAGCCGGCCATAGCTGCCGGCTATCGGCCCATTAGCGGCCCGTCCGCACGTCTACTTGTTTATTTCAGGGCGCGTACTGCATTTCCCCGTTTCCGAAGGACCAGTTCTCCTTCTTGTTATCAATCAGACTGATCCAGATGTCTTCCTGTCTGTGCCCGGTCCTGTCATGAATGCCTTGGGCGATAGCCTTATAAAACGCCTTCTTCACGTCAATGGTTCGCCCTTCGTTCCAGGCCACCTGAATGAACACGATGTTCTTTGTGTAGGTAATGCCCAGATAGCCCTCAGCCGGGTACACCAGTTCATCGCTGGCATGGCGGTGAATGATCTGAAATCGGTCATGTTCGGGCACGTTCGCCGTGCTGATCATTGCTTCGTAAATCACGTCACCGATTGCGGCAACTGTCTCATCGGGTGCGTCGGCGGAGATATCAATCCGTACAAGCGGCATAGCGTATTCCTCTTCAGGCAGTGATGAAGTGACGGACGTAATACTAAAGGGAAATGGAGCCTGACCCACGCCTCCAATTGCCCCGTGTCCTGTCTTCTTGATGCGTTTTTGTAGACGAGCAGGTTCGCCAGTTGCAGTGATACCACTGTGAAGGTCCTCTAGCCGGGTAGAAAAGCTCATTGGTGAATTGAATTCATGTGATTCGGTAAAAACGAGCCGAAATCTCGCATCGTTTCTCCAATAGGCTGTGTTCTTTGTCCGGAGGGCGCAGTGAGACTTAGCATTCTTGACCATTCCCCAGTAGACGACGGCTTTAACGCCGGCGATGCGCTATGGGCCACTACGCGGCTGGCGCAAGCAGCCGAGTCTTTGGGCTACGAACGCTACTGGGTGGCGGAGCACCATCAATCCAGGGTTCAGGCGGGAAGCAGCCCCGAGCTGTTGATGATGCAGATTGCCGCCCATACGGAGACGATCAGGGTTGGCTCGGGTGGCATCATGCTGCCGCATTACAGCGCGTACAAAGTTGCCGAGACAGCGCGTGTGCTGGAGGCGTTGTACCCGGGGCGGATAGACCTGGGAGTAGGGAGGGCGCCCGGAGCGGACCAACGCGTCACCCGTGCCCTCAATGATGAGAAGACACACCAGATTCCTTTCCCGGCCAAGCTCAAGGACCTCAAGGCTCTGCTCCTTGATGACAAAGAGGGGGCAGGCGATCAGCCGCAGCCGATCTACGCTGCACCTCGGATCACGACCCTCCCTGAGTTGCACATACTGGGTGCCAGCGGCAGTACCGCTGAACTGGCCGCTCTGGAAGGGATGGGCTTCACGTTTGCGCACTTCATCAACCCCCATCATCAGCAAGGTGTGCTGGCCGCCGAGCATTATCGCGCCAACTTTCGTCCATCAAAACTGCATGCCGCGCCCAGTGTCATCGTTGCTGTATTCGCAGTAGTGGCCGACACCGTCGAGCAGGCCGAGCGGCTGGCGACCAGCTTTGATGACTGGTTGCTGCGGGCAGAGTCTGTTGCCCCAGCCGAGGCGTTGGCGCTGCCCGAGGCGGTCGACCCTACGCAATACAGCGCTGAAGCACGCGATCGAGTCGCGCTCAACCGCATGCGCGTGGTTGTTGGCGACGGTCCGTTGGCGATTCAGCAACTGCAGCGCATCGCGTCGCAGTATCAGACCGATCAGATGATGGTCATCCCCATGATCCCCGGCGAAGCAAACCGACAGCGTGCTATCGAGCTGCTCGCTCGCGCCAACAACGAATCCAACCTTCGCGCCCCACAGCGGGCACTTCAGGAGAACTAATCATGACCTTATTTGAAGCATACGAACTCGGCGCCACAACGCTTGGCAACCGCATCGTCATGGCACCGATGACCCGGTCGCGCGCCCCTGACGACATTGCGACGGAGCAAATCGCCCTGCACTACACCCAACGCGGCACCGCCGGTTTAATTGTTTCGGAAGGCACGCCGATCTCTCGTGAGGGCCAGGGTTATCTCTTCAACCCGGGCATCTATACCGAAGAGCAGATCAAGGGATGGAAGCTGGTCATCGACTCGGTCCACAGCGTCGGCGGGAAGATGTTCGCCCAGCTGTGGCACGTTGGCCGCGTGTCCCACACTTCCATTCAGATCGACGGCAAAGCGCCCGTCAGCGCTACCAGCAAACAAGCCCAAGGCGCAGTTGCCTTTGGTTACACGGAAGACGGGGAGCCGGGTTTTGTGGCCACATCCACGCCACGACCGTTGACCACCGAAGAGGTAGCACGCGTGGTTGAAGATTTCGCCCAGGCTGCTGAAAACGCTATCGCGGCCGGGTTCGACGGGGTGGAAATTCATGGCGCCAACGGCTATCTGCTTGAGCAATTCCTGAATCCGCTGGTGAATGACCGAACCGATCGCTACTCAGCAGACACGCTGGAAAATCGTTTGCGTTTCGTATTCGAGGTCGTCGATGCGGCCGCCGCCAGAATCGGCGCTGATCGAGTGGGTATCCGGATTTCGCCATACGGCCAGTTGTTCGATATGCCGCTGTATCCGCAGATCGACGAAACCTACTCAGCGCTCTGTGCGGGCATGAGCCAGCGCGGCATCGCTTACGTTCACGTAATGGATCAGACCCACTTCTTCATGGCAGAGGAAGGCTCGGCTGCCCAGGAGCAAGCGCTTCGTGACCTGCTCAAAGACTGCAAAACACAGTTGGGCAAGACCGCATTGATCCTCGCCGGGGACATGACCCGAGAGCGCGCTGAAGACCTGCTGCAGGCGGGCCTGATCGATCTGGCGGCATTCGGGCAGCCCTTCATTGCAAATCCTGATCTGGTCGCCCGGCTGCAAAATGGCTGGTCACTGACCGAGCCGGATCGCGACACCTACTACGGCGGCGATGCAAAAGGCTATGTCGACTATCCGCCCTACATGGGCTGATTGAAGAAGCGATGCGTGCCTGTAAATGTCCAGCGCGAAGGCTGCGGTGGGATGCTGAAGGCACGCTTCAGCCACCGTGCCGTCTACCGATTGTCAATGTTCCATCAGGTGGACGTAGGTAGTAACGCTACCTTCATCCAGCGTCAGGTCGCAGCCGCCTGCCTCAACCTACGGCTCAACCCGGGCGTTTTACCCGTAACACGCTTGAACGCCCGACTGAACGCCGCTTGAGACGTATAGCCCAAACGCTGCGCGACCTCTTCAATCGGTACCCTTTCCAGCGTCAGCCACTGGCTGGCAAGCCGCATTCGCACTTCAGTGACGTAGCGCAGCGGGGTCATGCCAATCGTCAGTTGAAAACGCTCTGCAAAAACCGAGCGGGACGTATTGCAGTGCGCCGCCAGTTGCTCGACAGTCCAGTCGCTGCCCGGTTGCTGATGCAGCGCCAGAAGGGCACCTGCCAGCCGCGGATCGCGCAGAGCGGCGACCAGGCCGGAAGCGTTGCCGCAAGCGCACTCGACCCAACCGCGAACGACCATGGCGGCGACCACGTCGGCCAGTCGCGCAAGGATGCCGGCGAAGCCGACGCGTGCGGCGCTGACCTCGCGCTCCATGGTGGCGAGAATAGGCACCAGCCCGGGATAACGCTGGCCGCCGGCATCGATCAGCATGAGGCCCGGCATCAGCTTCCCAAGGCCATGCAGGCTACCCAACTCGAATTCCATGCAGCCACTGAACACCAGCGTGGTCGGCGTGGAGCCGGCATCGGTTCCGGTATCTACGGCGCTGACGGTGTCGCCGAGGGGCTCGCCGTTCAGAAGGTCGATGTCCTGCACGGGCGCGTGCGCATGCGAGAGCAACTGATGGGCTGCGCCGTGGGAGATGAACACGGCGTTACCGGCGGACAGCGCATAGGTCGTCCCGTCATCCATGCGCAGCACCGCATTGCCGACCGCCAGGAAGTGGAACCAGGCATGTCCGGGTTTGGCATCGAAGCCCAGGCCGAAGGTCGGGCCCGCCTGGATGCGCCGGTACTCGACACCGCGCAGGCGCATGCCGCGCAACAGCTCGTTGATGAGATCGGAAGAAAGAGCAAATTGATCTGGTGGCATTGTTCAGGAGTTTCAGTCAAAAAAACGGGTTTTTCGATCATAGATCATCCGGATTCACCCGCCTAGACTGCGGGTCGCAATTGAAGATTGGGAGATCTGTGCAATGACCGACCTTACATGCAATGCCGTACCCGACAGCCGTTCCGGCACCGGGCCGGATGTAGAACCTGCAACCCCCGCGTGGATGGCCGTGTTCTCGTTGGCCATGGGCGTATTCGGTTTGCTGACTGCCGAGTACCTCCCGGCCAGCCTGTTGACGCCAATGGCGAAGGAGCTGGCGGTGTCCGAAGCGCTGGCTGGCCAAGCGGTAACGGTAACCGCTGTGGTGGCACTGTTCGCGGGCCTGTTGGTGCCCGGCCTGACTCGCAGCATTGATCGCCGCTGGGTGCTACTGGGTTTTTCCACGTTGATGATCGCTTCCAATCTGTTGGTCGCGGTTTCCTCCAGTTTCGCGGTGCTTTTGGCGATGCGTATCCTGCTGGGCATCGCGCTTGGCGGGTTCTGGAGCATGGCGGCGGCGGTGGCGATGCGCTTGGTGCCGGGGGCCTTGTTGCCGCGAGCGCTCTCGATCATTTTCAGCGGCATCGCCATCGGGACAGTGGTTGCAGTCCCGCTGGGCAGTTATCTGGGCGGGCTATATGGCTGGCGCAGCGCGTTCTTTGCAGCGGCAGCGGTGGGGGTGGTGACCCTGGCATTCCAGTCGTTCACGCTGCCGAGTCTCGCGCCACGCCGTCCGGCCCGTCTGCGCACGGTACTTGAAGTGCTGCTGCGCCCGGGCATCGCCATGGGGATGTTCGGTTGCGTGCTGGTGCACAGCGGCCACTTTGCGATGTTCACGTATATCCGGCCATTCCTCGAAGGCACGACTGGCGTTGGCCCGCAGGGGCTGTCGCTGATGCTGCTGGGTTTTGGTGTGGCGAACTTTGTCGGCACGTTGGTGGCGGGGTGGTTGCTGACTCGTCACCCGCTGGCCGCCCTGGTGTTGATGCCCGCGCTGGTAGGCGTTGCGGCACTGGCGTTGGTCCTGTTGCCAGCCTCTGTGCCAGGGCAGGCCGTCCTGCTGGCGGTCTGGGGCTTGGCGTTTGGCGGTGTGCCGGTGGCGTGGTCGAACTGGGTCGCCAGCGCGGTCCCTGACCAGGCGGAAAGCGCCGGGGGCATGGTGGTGGCGTCTGTACAATCGGCCATCGCCGCAGGCGCAGCTGCGGGTGGTGCCATGTTCAGCGTCGGTGGCAGCGCAGGCGTTTTTCTGGCGGCGGCCGTGCTGATGCTGCTGGCCGCGTTGCTGATTGCACTGCGTGTACGAGTTCCTTCGGCAGATGGCGCTGTGCTTAAAGGGCCAGCACTGCATTTGTGATTTGGCGCTCCAAGGGGCGCCGATCGGCCCTAGCGGCTTATCTCTGCCTAGATACCTGCGGCCCCGGGATTCAACTCGGTTACATCTTCGACCAACGCTCCTTGCACAAACCCATCCCTGCACTATGGTTCTGCCTGAGGTAGTACGCGACCGAACCCGATGGGTTGCTTTAGGCGCTTTCGAGCGATGGCAACCAATCGGGGGTTTACATGCAAGAAGTGACACGATTTCACGCGCTGGACAGCCTGCGCGGTCTCTGCGCAATAGCGGTCTTCCTTTATCACACCCATGTCGTCGGCAGCATCACGGAGTGGACGTTCTTCTCCAACGCCGACCTGTTCGTCGAGTTCTTCTTTGTCCTCAGTGGCTTCGTGATGGCTCACGCCTACGGCAGCAAGCCTCATCTGGACGTCAGCCACTTCCTGGTTTCCCGCACCTTTCGCCTGCTACCCCTGCATGTCTTCATGCTGGCGGTATTCATTGGCCTGGAATTTCTCAAATACGCCGCCTACAAAAAAGGTTTTTCCTTTAACCAGCCGCCGTTTACCGGCATCTATGCACCGTCGGAGATCCTGCCCAATCTCCTGCTGCTGCAAAGCTGGACGCACCTGACGGAAAACCTGTCATTCAACACCGCGTCCTGGAGCATCAGCATCGAGTACTGGACCTACATGGTCTTCGCCGCAACCCTGTTCATGGCGTCCACTCGCCGATACCTGCTGTGGACCGTCATCGCCCTCGGCGGATTTGCGCTGCTGTACAGCCAGATTGATGTACTGACCGTCTACGCGCAAAAAGGCCTGGGCTGTTTCTTTGCCGGGGCCTTGGCCTACGGCTTTTTCAACCGCCTCAGACGCTGGATTGCGCCGGGCTTTGCGCTGCTTAGCGTGCTGGAAGCCTTGGCAGCCATCTGCATCTGGTGGGTGCTGACCAGTGAGTTGCCGCAAAAGGTATTGGCGGCGAGCGCGGTGTTTTGCGTCACCATCGTGCTGTTTGCCTTTGATGGCGGGGCGCTGTCGCGGGTGCTCAAGCACGAATGCTTCGCCCGTCTGGGGCGGTGGTCCTACTCCATCTACCTGACCCATCTGGCCGTGCTGTTCTTCGTGATTTCGGCTTTTATGGTGGTGCAGAAAAAAACCGGTTTTGCTGCCGCGCCGATGCTGGATGACATCCGCTACCTGGACACCGGGCACGGCTGGTTGAATAACCTGATGGTGCTGCTGATTCTGGCGGTAGTCGTGACGATTTCCAGCGCGACTTATCACTATGTCGAGCTCAGAGGGCAAGCGCTGGGCAAGCAGCTGTTGCGGCGCAGGATGGTGATGCCCGTCGGTTGACCGTCAATATTTTTAAACCTATCAAACGCATAGCCAGAACTAATTCAGCATTCGCGGGCTCTGGCCGTAGGCTTTCACTCTCAGAACAACCAAAAACAGAGAGAGACCGAGATGTATTTACCCCGATCCCCTATCGCAGCCAGCCTGATTGGCGCGAGCCTGATGGTCAGTTCTGCAGCGTACGCTGACACCCTGACCCGCGACAATGGCGCCGCCGTTGGCGATAACCAGAACTCCCAGACTGCCGGCCCAAACGGTCCGGTCCTGCTGCAAGATGTGCAATTGCTGCAAAAACTCCAGCGCTTTGATCGTGAACGCATTCCGGAGCGTGTGGTGCATGCTCGCGGTACTGGCGTGCATGGCGAATTCGTTGCATCCGACGACGCCTCCGATCTGAGCAAGGCCACGGTCTTCCGCAAAGGCGAGCATACCCCGGTGTTCGTGCGGTTCTCCGCCGTTGTCCACGGCAATCACTCCCCTGAAACCCTGCGTGACCCCCGCGGCTTCGCCACCAAGTTCTACACGGCCGATGGCAATTGGGACTTGGTCGGGAACAACTTCCCGACGTTCTTCATCCGCGACGCGATCAAGTTCCCGGACATGGTCCACGCCTTCAAGCCTGACCCGCGCACCAACCTGGATGATGATTCGCGACGTTTCGATTTCTTCTCCCACGTCCCGGAAGCCACGCGTACGTTGACCTTGCTGTACTCCAACGAAGGCACACCCGCCAGCTATCGCACCATGGACGGCAACGGCGTGCATGCCTACAAACTGGTGAACGCCAAGGGCGAAGTCAACTATGTGAAGTTTCACTGGAAGAGCCTGCAGGGCCTGAAGAACCTCGATCCCAAGCAGGTCGCTGAAGTGCAGTCCAAGGACTACAGCCACCTGACCCACGATCTGGTGGGCGCCATCAACAAGGGTGACTTCCCGAAATGGGACCTGTACGTCCAGGTGGTCAAGCCTGAAGACCTGGCTAAGTTCGACTTCGACCCGCTGGACGCCACCAAAATCTGGCCCAATATCCCCGAGCGCAAAATCGGCCAGATGGTCCTGAACAAGAACGTGGACAACTTCTTCCAGGAAACCGAGCAGGTCGCCATGGCGCCCGCCAACGTCGTACCGGGTATCGAGCCTTCGGAAGATCGCTTGCTGCAAGGCCGGGTATTTTCCTACGCGGACACCCAGCTCTATCGCGTGGGGCCTAATGTGTTGAGCCTCCCGATCAACGCGCCACGGGTCAAGGTCAACAACGGCAACCAGGACGGCCCGCTCAATACCGGGCACACCACGACTGGCGTGAACTACGAGCCAAGCCGACTCAATCCGCGTCCAGCGGTTGAAGAGGCGCGCTACAGCCAACTGCCACTGTCCGGCAGCACACAACAAGCCAAGATCCAGAAAGAGCAAAACTTCAAGCAGGCGGGCGACTTGTATCGTTCCTACAGCGAGAAGGACCGCAAGGACCTGATCCAGAGCTTTGGTGAATCCCTGGCGACCACCGATACCGAGAGCAAGAACATCATGCTGTCGTTCCTCTACAAGGCAGATCCGGAATACGGCACTGGCGTGACCAAGGTTGCCAATGGCGATCTGGCCAAGGTCAAGCAACTGGCCGCTGCACTGCAGGACTGATCGACCACCCCGGCCCGTTTGCACGGCGGGTCGGGGTTTCTGGAGGACATCACATGCGCAGAACCCTTTATGTGTTGCTGCTGTGTCTGGCGGCGGGCGTGGCCCAGGCCAGCCCATCCGATAGCGGCACCGCTGCCGACACTGCCGGCGACACCCAGGCGCAACTTCGGGAGCTGTTTTTCCAGGCTGCCCGAGACGGCCGCCAAGACATGCTCAACGAATTCATCAACGCGAAGTTCGACCTGAACGTACAGGACGAAAAAGGCTATACCGCCCTGATTCTCGCCGCCTACCACGGCCAACAATCGACCGTGACCCAACTGCTGAACGCGGGCGCTGATCCCTGCGCAAAAGATCTGAGGGGCAATACGGCGTTGATGGGGGCGATCTTCAAAGGCGAGCTCAGCATCGCTCGCCAACTGGTCGACGCCAATTGCGCGCCCGATCAGCGCAATAACGCGGGTCAGACCGCCGCCATGTACGCGGCGCTGTTCCATCGCAAGGATGTTCTTGACGCACTGGCAGCCAAAGGCGCGGATCTCAATGCGACGGACGCCATGGGCAACAAGGTGCAAAACCTGGAGCGCGGCGAATTCCAGCCGTTGTCGTCGAACAGGTGACGGATGCAAAACGCATCCGTCAGCCCAGCCAGCCTCATCAAACAACACCCAGATGGCTCTGCCGATGCACGAAATTGTGGGAGCGAGCTTGCTCGCGAAGATGCCAAGGAGTTTGAGCTCAAAGAAACATTGGATACCGCGCTCATTCAGTTGGGAACAGCTTGGCCAATGGCGCGCGACCATAGTTGATCAACACTGAGAAGACATTCCGCATTTGCGCCGTAAGTCAGCAATGGCAGCGCCTCGGTAAGCCGAAGCCAGCGAAATGATGTGTGCTCCGCTGAGAGGACGGGATCTTCCATGCCCGAAACATCTACCGTAAAGACGCGTTCCTCTACTTGCTGAGGCTCCGCACCATAGTGCTTTCGCCATTGCTCCTTGATCGGATAGTGGTGACTGAAGCCGGAGTAGATTGGGCTGTTGATGCGCAGCTCAGTTTCTTCGAACACTTCGCGAACTGCCGCGTCCTGGAAGCTTTCCTGATCTTCAAGCGCGCCCGATATGCCCTGAAAGAACGCTGGCAAGTCTAGATCGTTGCGAGCCGCACGCTGGAAAATCAGATACTGGCGTTCGCCTCCCAAAGAACGGGTCAGAAAAACGTGGACTGAGTAAGCACGTCGCATTGAAGTTTTCCTGAGCAAATGCTGGGTGTCGAACGCGCGTTTAGCTCTGCCAGGTTTTGGGTCTCTCACCTGTGCAACAGTGCAGCCTTTGTGCGTGGGAGCGTAGAGCATAAATAGCTTGATCTGGTTAAGGTGACTCGGGCAAGTCGCCCCTCAAGCACCACCTTCCGGATTCAGTGTTTTCAAAAGTGTGTGGCGACTCCAAGGCCCGCAGTATCCCGGAAGATGCGCAATGATTCGGTAACCGCAGCGTTTATACCACTCAGCCACCCCGTCATCGAGGGTCTCAATGAGTGCTTCCCGGCATCCACGCGCCAGAGCCAGCGCCTCAAGTCGGTGCAAAAGCTCAGTGCCGAGTTTCCGCCCTCGGCAAGCGGCGTCTACCCACAGGTAATTGATAAAAAGACGTCGGAATTCGGTACGGCCCGTCACACCGCCTATCAAGATTCCATCTTCCAACACCATGCAAGCCATAGGGTCTGCAACGCCGCCCCGTTCACGGGACAAGTTCTGACCGTGTTTTATAACGCCCTCCGACACGACCTGCAGTTGCTGCTCGCTAATGCGGCATGTTTGCCATTCCTTCATGTCATTTCCTTATGTCCGTTGTATCAACATTCCGTGCAAGTGCCGTTCCTATCGGCGCTCGATTGGCTGTTTATGACCGCTAACGGGTTGTGGCAGGGCAGCGCCAAGGGCAGATTGACGCTGGCAGGGCCGATCAGGGGAGTTAACTAAAACTCCACTCCTCAGCCTGGACGACTCGGCAGAATGGTCCACCCAGCGTCGAATTATGGTGGGCAACGATGGCCTCTGCTGTGAGTCCTGGAGTATCGGAACAGGTGTGTCCGTCTGCGATGAGGACAGCATCAAATCCGCAATCGCGGGCGGCGCGGCAGGTACTGTCTACGCAGTATTGAGTTTTCATGCCTGTAACGACCACGCCGTCACACTCGCGCTCACGTAGCAGAGTTGCCAGGTCAGTCTGAGCGAAGGCGTTGGGGCGTTTTTTCTCGAAAATGACTTCGTCACCCATCAGCTGTAACTCCTGGACAAGCTCGGTGAGCGGGCTGCCCGGCTCAAGTGGAGACCCTGCTGGACCTATATGGCGGGCAAGAAAGATGGGGGCTCCTGTTGCTCGGGCACTCCTCATGAGTTCATTCAATGTGTTGATAAGCGCCCGGACTTCCCTAGGTTTGTCCGGGCCATGAACAAGCCCTACCTGCATGTCGAGAATCAGAAGTGCATACATGTGCGTTTCCTTACGTGGGTGCCAGCAAAACCGGGGCAAAAAAAAGACCCGATCCATTGCTGGCGGGTCTTTGGGATTGTGTGCTGGTTTAATTCACACAACCTCCCACGACCCGCCAGTGGCGGTCGTGAAGGTTGTGGTCGATTCGAAGCGTGGCGTAGTCATGAGCCCGAAGTTAACGTTGTCGGGACGGTGTTGCAAGTGAACATGGTCAGGATGAATGCCATTTCTACTGCCGCTTCACGCCATGTCGCGGGGCAAGCCACGCTCCTGCAAATGCCAGTCAGCCTCAGTCCTCTTCCAGCCAAAACCGCAAAGGTTTGCCCTGCGCCGGCCACAACCGCAATTGCTCAACGGGCGAAATATCCCACCGCTGCACCTTACCCATCGCTTCAAGGAATCGGTGTTCCTGCTCCATCAACGCTGGCGCGCACAGTTTGCGGGTGCTGCCGACCGGGCCGAAGCTGATCGCATCACCCTGCAACTGGTACGACGCGAACCAGTGGTTGCAGCCGGCGTTGCCGTAGGCGCGGCCGTCGTTGCCCAGGGTCATGGTCAGGTGGCTGTTGTCGATCAACGGCCGTTCACCGATCCATTCCAGCACGTAACCGTGGTCCTGCTTTAGAGCAGGGGTTTCGGTGGCGCATCCCGCCAGCAGCGTGGCCGCCAGCAGTGTCAGCAAAAGCGGTTTCATGCGGCTTTCTTCGCGCAGGCAGGGCAGAGGTGGTTCTCGCCGACGACCTTCCAGCCCAGTTCCTCGATGCGTGCGGTGGCGGCAGGCTTGAGGGCTTTTTTGCCGTCCTTGCCGTCGACCATGAATTCGATGTCGCGCTCTTTGCCGCAGTCGTTGCAGTTCACTTTCCATTGATGGATCGCCAACTCGGTGAACGCCGGGCCATTGGCAACGGCGACCCATTGACCGGTCGGGTTGATCAGGTGACGGACTTTTTCCACGTTCAAACGCATGAACAGCTCTTTGCTGCCTTTAACGGTGACCAGCAGCACGTCGTCGGGCTTGATCGAGCCGCCGTTGCCGGTGACCTGGTAGCGACCGACCGCCAGGCTGCGGCATTCGATCAGGGTGTGTTGCGGGGTGAGCATGCTGTAACGGAAATCGTGTTCGGCCATGGGGGTCTCCAAATAGGCGCGCATGCTAACACTTTAGAGAGGGGATTCTCGCTGCCGACCGGCCCGGGATCGGAAGAGAACGCGCTCACTGCACCAGATTCTGCGGGCTGCCCGCCGCCCAATCGGTGACGTTATCCAGCGTAGTCTGGGCGATGGCGCCGAGGGCTTCTTTGGTCAGAAACGCCTGATGGGCGGTGATCACCACATTAGGGAACGTCAGCAGGCGCGCCAGCACATCGTCCTGCAGCGGCAGGTCCGAGCGGTCTTCGAAAAACAGCTGCGCTTCCTCTTCATAGACGTCCAGCCCGAGGTAACCCAGCTGACCGCTTTTGAGCGCGTCGATCAGCGCCGGCGTGTTCACCAGCGCGCCGCGCCCGGTATTGATCAGCATCGCGCCGTGCTGCATGCGCGACAGCGAATCCGGGTTGATCAGGTGCCGGGTGTGCTCGTTGAGCGGGCAGTGCAGGCTGATGATCTGCGCTTCGGCGAGCAATTCGTCGAGGGGCAGATAGCGGGCGCCCAGTGCTTCGACCAGCGGGTTCGGGTACGGGTCGTAGGCCAGCAGTTGGCAGCCGAAGCCGGCCATGATCCGTGCGAACGTCGCCCCGATCTGCCCGGTGCCGACCACGCCGACGGTCTTGCCCACCAGATCGAAACCGGTCAGGCCGTGCAGGCTGAAATCGCCGTCGCGGGTGCGGTTGTAAGCACGGTGCAGATGGCGGTTCAACGATAGGATCAACGCCACCGCATGCTCGGCCACGGCATGGGGCGAGTAGGCCGGAACCCGCACGACGCTCAGGCCGAGGCGCTTGGCGACGGCGAGGTCGACGTGATTGAAGCCGGCCGAGCGCAGGGCGATCAGCTTGGTGCCGCCTGCAGCCAGTTGCTCCAGAACCGGCGCGCTCAGGTCGTCGTTGATGAACGCACAAACCACCTCGTACTGATCGGCCAGCGTCACCGTGTCCAGTGTCAACCGCGCGGGCTGGAAATGCAGTTCGAGGTCCGGCGCGATCTGCGCGCCGAGAAAGCTCTCGCGGTCGTAGGTCTGGCTGCTGTAGATAAGCGTGCGCATGGTTGTTCCTTATATATGGCCTGACATATGGCTATCGCAGCAAACAGAGGTCCTGTAGGAGTGAGCTTGCTCGCGAGGCTTTCTGTCAGCGCCCTCCATTTGAACTGACCCACCCACGAACCCTATCTATCACAGAACAAAAAACCAGTGACCCAGATCAAGCACTCACACGGGCCTCGGTTTCGAGGCGGTTGATCGCCTTCTCCAATTCATCCAGTGCCTTGTCGCTGTCCGCCGATTCCTGCTTCAACAGGGTTTCGCTGCGTTGACAGGCCGCGCGCAATTGCGGGACGCCGCAGTAACGGGTCGCGCCGTGAAGGCGGTGGACGCGTTCGATCAGTGCGACGTTGTCCCTGGCCTCGCGGGCAGTGAGGATGGCTTCGCGGTCGGTGGCGAGGGAGGCCAGCAGCATCGCCAGCATGTCCGCCGCCAAGTCGGCCTTGCCCGCCGCCAGCCGCAGCCCTTCCTCGTGATCGAGCACCTGCAAATTGATACCGCCCTGGGCGATTTCGACGTGCCGCTCCGGCGCCTGATTGCGCAGCGCCAGCCCGGTCCACTTCAGCACCACCTGCGCCAGTTGACGTTCGCTGATCGGCTTGGTCAGGTAGTCGTCCATGCCGCTCTGCAACAGCGCGCGCTTTTCGTTGGCCATGGCGTGGGCGGTGAGGGCGACGATCGGCAGCGACGAGGCCTGACGTTCGCTCTCCCAGCTGCGAATTTCTTCGGTGGCCTGACGCCCGTCCATGCCCGGCATCTGCACGTCCATCAGCACTAGATCGAAGGGTTCATCCTGCACCGCTTGCACCGCCGCATAACCACTGTCGACGGCCTTGACTCTGGCGCCCATGTCTTCGAGCAAGGTCTGCACCAGCAACAGGTTTGCCGGGTTGTCGTCCACACAGAGAATGCGCGGCGGCCGGCTCGACAGCGGCTCCGGCACCTCGTTGCGCAGTTGCTTGGGCTGAATCAATTCCGACAGCGCGCGGCGCAACTTGCGCGTACACGCCGGCTTGGCCTGCAACTGGTTGTAGGCGTCAGGCACGGAAAATTGATACAGCGCCTGTTCGGTGGTGGGGCACAGCACCAGCACTTTGCAGTTGAGGTTTTCCAGGTCCCAGATCTGCTGGCGCAGACGCTCGGGCGGCAGCTCGTGGGCAGTCACGCCGAGCACGGCCATGTCGATGGCGTGGGGCGTCTGGTGCACCACGGTCACGCCATTGATGAGGTTTTCCAGATTGTTGAAGACCATCGGCTGCAGGCCGCAGTCTTCCAGTTGATGCTCAAGGGCCTGGCGTGACAGGTCGTGATGCTCCAGCACCGCCACGCGCCGGCCCAGCAGCGGCGGGGCGGGCAGGTCTTCGAGGTCGTCGCGGGTTTTCGGCAGCGTCAGGCTGATCCAGAATTCCGAACCTTCGCCGGGTGTGCTCTCGACGCCGATCTCGCCGCCCATCTGCTCCACTAGCCGCTTGGAAATCACCAGCCCCAATCCGGTGCCGCCGGAGTGCCGCGACAGCGAATTGTCCGCCTGACTGAACGCCTGAAACAGTGCGCGCACGTCCTGGCTGGAAAGACCAATGCCGGTGTCCTGCACGCTGATGCGCAACTGCACGGTGGTGTCGTGTTCCTCCTCCAGCATCGCCCGCGCCACGATGGTGCCCTCGCGGGTGAACTTGATGGCGTTGCTGACGAGGTTGGTCAGGATCTGCCGCAGCCGCAGCGGATCGCCCACCAGCGACAGCGGCGTGTCGCGATAAACCAGACTTACCAGCTCCAGCTGTTTGGCGTGGGCGGCGGGGGCGAGGATGGTCAAGGTGTCCTGCAACAGGTCGCGCAGGTTGAACGGAATCGCGTCGAGGACCAGCTTGCCGGCCTCGATCTTCGAGAAATCCAGAATCTCGTTGATGATGCTCAGCAAGTTGTCGGCGGATTTTTCGATGGTGCCCAAGTAATCGTACTGGCGCGGCGTCAGTTCGCTTTTCTGCAACAGGTGGGTGAAACCGAGAATGCCGTTGAGCGGCGTGCGGATTTCATGGCTCATGTTCGCCAGAAACTCGGACTTGATCCGGCTGGCTTCCAGGGCTTCCTTGCGCGCCAGGTCCAGCTCGATGTTCTGGATTTCGATGGTTTCCAGGTTCTGGCGCACGTCTTCGGTGGCCTGCTCGATGCTGTGCTGCAATTCTTCCTGGGCGTTCTGCAACGTCGCCGCCATGCGATTGATGCCCGATCCCAGTTCATCCAGCTCGTAACTGCCCATGGGCGGAAGTCGCGCTTCCAGATTGCCATCCTTCAGTTGAGCGACGACGTGTTTGATCTGAGTGATCGGGCCGTTGATGGTGCGGCTCATGCGCAGCGACAGCATGGCGGTCAGGCCGAGGCCGATGACAATCAGGATCAGGCTGGCAAACAGGCTGCGATAACCGCGCAGCAGGGTGCCGTTGTGGGACAGTTCCAGCTCGACCCAGCCCAGCAGACGGTCGGCTTCGGCGGGCACGACATCGCCGGTCAGATGACGGCTGCGCCCGAACACCGGCATCAGGTAGCGGGTGGCATCATTTTCCGAGCGCTGCAGCATGTGCGTGCTGTTACCGATGGGGGCCTGGTTGATCATGCTCGGGCCGGCATGGGCCAGCATCGCGCGGTCGGCGTCAAGGAACGACACCGCGCGCACGTCGGCCTGTTCCAGCACCTGCCCGGCGATGCGTTCGAGCATGGCCTGATCGCCGCTGGCCAGCGCGCCGGCGGACAGCGGCGCCAGCTCGTTGGCAATCATTTCGCCACGCTTGAGCAACTGGGTCTGCAACTCGGTCAGTTGCATCCAGGTGAAATAACCCCCCAACAACGCCGCCATCAGGCAGGCCGGGAGCAGGGTCAGCAGCATGACGCGGCCTTTGATGCCCACTTTTCTCAGCACACTTCTTCTCCACCAACCCGGCACGAATTCAGGCAATTGCTGCGCCAATGCAGCGTGTGACGCACAATCACTGCGCAGTGTAGTCATTTGCGCTTCATGCACACAGTGGGACCGGCGCGCGCGCACCTCATGGAAGTGGACACTTTCCTTGTAGGACTGCCTTTGGCCGGGAAGGCGTCGGGCGTCACACCGCAGAATTAATGGTGTCCGAAACGGCCTCTTCCCGGCTAAAGCCAGTCCCACTATAAGAATGCGTATCTCTAGTAGGACCGGCTTTAGCCGGGAAAGCGGCAGTCATCACACCGCAGAATTGATGGCGCCCACACTGGCCTCTTCCCGGCTGAAGCCGGTCCTACTAAAGAACGCATCGCCGGCAGGCCAGCATTGCCCCGTCGCGCGTAATCTTGAATAATCCTCTTCTTGAGAATCAGTCGCAGACGCCAATGACTCCCGCCAGCATCCACCGCCCCCACATACTCGCCATCGAGGACGATGTCGTGCTCGGCGCTTTTGTCCACGATCAGCTGGATCGCTGCGGGTTTCAGGTGACCTGGTGCCAGAACGGCGCCGAAGGACTGGCCTGTGCGCAACGCGAACCCTTTGATGTGGTGCTGATGGACATCCTGCTGCCGGGCATGAACGGCCTGGACATCCTCACCCATTTGCGCCGCCGCCACACCGTGCCGATCATCCTCATGTCCGCCCTTGGCGCCGAGGCTGACCGCATCACCGGTTTCCAGAACGGCGCCGACGATTACCTGCCCAAACCCTTCAGCGTCGATGAGTTGCGCGTGCGCATCGAAGCGATCCTGCGCCGGGTCGAGCTGGAAAGACGCTTCCATGCCCTGACCGCCCACGAGCCCGATGCCGGCGCGGAGAAACCTGAAGAAGACGGCCTGACCTTCGATGACGGGCGCTGCGATGTCTTCTTCGCCGGTAGCCCCGCGCAATTGACGGGCAGCGAGTACCGCCTGCTGGATACCCTTTGGCGCAATCAGGAAGACGTCCTCAGCAAGGCCTTCCTTTATCAGCACGTCCTGCAGCGCGGCTATTCACAGCATGACCGCAGCCTCGATATGCACATCAGCCAGATTCGCCGCAAGCTCAAGGCCGTCGGCTATCAGGCGCGGCAACTGCGCACCGTGTGGGGCAAAGGCTACGTGCTGACGGCGGCGGTGCAGGATGCCTGAGGTGTCGAATGGTTGAGCCGCGCAAACGGCTGCCCGGCCGGCATTCGCTGTTCTGGAAACTGGCAGTTCTGCTGGTCGGCTTCTGCCTGCTAATGATCTGGCTGAGCTGGTATTGGGGCCGCTACATCGAGACCCGCAACGCGTATCTGAATGCCGAGGCCCATCAGGTGCTCAACGACTATGCGGCGCAGGCCGAAAGGGCGTGGAACAGCGGCGGTCAGCCCGGCATCGACGAATGGCTGAAACAGGTCCGTCTGCAGGAAGCCGGCTGGGTCGGGGTCATCGGCAGCGACTTGCAGTCTCTTGGCAGCACGCCGCTGACCCGCGAGCAGTCGCAACGGCTGACGTTCATGCGCGGCATCGACTGGCCGATGAGCACGCGGCAGAAGACCGTGCCGTGGCTAAAAATCGCATTTCCCGGCAACCCGGAAGCGGGAAGTCTGGTGATCGAACTGCCCGAGCGCTTCAAGCCGGGCCGTTACGCGTGGGTCGGGCAAATCCTGACCAATGTGCTGATTCCCGCGCTGTTCACCTTGCTGCTGTGCGTCGGGTTGTATCGCCTGCTGATTCGTCCGCTCAACCAACTGCGCGAACAGGCCAACGCGTGGCGCGCCGACCGATTGTCGAGCCGACTGTCGCCGCAAATGACCGAGCGACGCGACGAGCTGGGCGAGCTGAACCGCGCCTTTGATCACATGGCCGCGCGCCTGCACTCGACGGTGCAGGTACAGCAGCAGTTGTTGCGTGACCTCTCCCACGAACTGCGCACGCCCCTGAGCCGCCTGCGCGTGGCCTGCGACAGCGAGCAAACCTTGCCCGAACTGCGCGAGCGCCTGAGCCGGGAAGTGGACGGCATGCGCCGCCTGGTCGACGACACCCTGCAACTGGCCTGGCTCGACACCGAGCGCGAAAAACTCCCCGGCGAAGACATCCAGGTCGTGGCGCTGTGGGAGATGCTGGTGGACGACGCCTGTTTCGAAACCTGCTGGCCGTCCCGTCAGTTGCGCTGCGATCTGGACAGCGAGTGCTGGGTCAGTGGCCATCTCAACACCCTGGCCCAGGCGCTGGAAAACATTCTGCGCAACGCCATCCGCCATTCTCCGCCCGAGGGCATCGTGCGCCTCGACGGCCGCCGCGAAGGGGATGACTGGCTGTTGTGGCTGGAAGATCAGGGCGGCGGGATCGACGAGGGCGATCTCGAGCGTATTTTTGCGCCGTTCATCCGTCTGGACGGCGCTCGCCCCGGCGACGGTGGATTCGGGCTGGGGCTGAGCATCGCGCGCAATTCGCTGCGCCTGCAGGGCGGTGACTTGTGGGCCGAAAACACGGGGCAGGGCTTGAGAATGATCATGCGTTTGCCGGCCCGAGGGACGCGACCTTTTTAGGAAGCGCCTCGAGGTCAAGGCGCCGCTGTACCGGGCGAATAACGCGGTCCCACATGTTTTGCAGCGGCAGGGCGATGGCGTGTTATCCCGGATATCTCCGGTTCGCCTGTGCAGAAATCCTCTGCCTTATTCCATTCAGCGATAACCCCCTCACTTTGCGTGATATGGGCTGGCAACGATTGCCGGTATGATAGGCGACCTCCGCACGTCTGGATCGCGAAAACGCCATGACCCTGCAGTATCCAACCATCGCCGATTGCGTCGGCAACACCCCGCTAGTGCGTCTGCAACGCATGGCCGGGAACACCAGCAACACGTTGCTGCTCAAGCTCGAAGGCAATAACCCGGCCGGTTCCGTGAAGGACCGCCCGGCGCTGTCGATGATTACCCGTGCCGAATTGCGCGGGCAGATCCACCCCGGCGATACCCTGATCGAAGCCACCTCTGGCAACACCGGCATCGCCCTGGCCATGGCCGCGGCGATCAAGGGCTATCGCATGATTCTGATCATGCCCGACAACTCCAGCGCCGAGCGCAAGGCTGCCATGACTGCCTATGGCGCCGAGCTGATTCTGGTCAGCAAGGAAGAGGGCATGGAAGGCGCCCGTGATCTGGCCGAGCGCATGCAGGCGGAAGGTCGCGGCAAGGTGCTCGACCAGTTCGCCAATGGCGACAACCCGCAGGCGCATTACGTCGGCACCGGCCCGGAAATCTGGCAGCAGACCGGCGGCACCGTCACCCATTTCGTCAGCTCCATGGGCACCACCGGCACCATCATGGGCACCTCGCGTTTCCTCAAGGAACAGAACCCGAACATCCAGATCGTCGGCCTCCAGCCTATGGACGGCGCGTCGATTCCGGGCATTCGCCGCTGGCCAACCGAATACCTGCCGAGCATTTATCAGGCCGACCGTGTCGACCGGATCATGGACATGGGCCAGGCCGAAGCCGAGGACGTCATGCGTCGTCTGGCGCGGGAAGAAGGCATTTTCTGTGGCGTGTCGTCGGGCGGCTCGGTGGCCGGGATGCTCCGGCTGTCCCAGGAAGTCGAGAACGCGGTGATGGTCGCGATTATTTGTGACCGCGGCGACCGCTACCTGTCGACCGGCGTCTACGATGCGCCCAACTGATGGCCAAGCGTGATGCAGGCCTGCGTTTCCAGCCCAGCGGCGGCACCCGGACCACGCAGGTTCCTGCCGGTAAAAAACAACGCCTGACCATCGAGCGCCTGGCCAACGACGGTCGCGGCATCGGTTTCGTCGAAGGTCGCACCTGGTTTGTCATGGGCAGTCTGGCCGGCGAAGAGGTCGAGGCCCGCGTGCTCAATGCCCACGGCAAAGTCGTCGAAGCCCGCACTGAACGCGTGTTCCGGGCCAGCCCGATACGGCGCCCCGCAGCGTGCCCGCATTTCGGCCGTTGCGGTGGGTGCAGCACCCAGCAAATGCCCCACGCCGAACAGCTCGCCCTGAAACAGAGCATGCTTGCCGAGCAATTGAGCCGCATCGCCGGGGTCGAGCCGGAGCAATGGGCCGCGCCGCTGACTGGCGATGAATATGCCTACCGCCGCCGTGCCCGCGTCGCCGTGCGCTGGGATGTCCGCGCCAAACGCCTGGACGTCGGATTCCGCGCCGCGGCGAGTCAGGACATCATCGCCATCGAACAATGCCCGGTGCTGGTACAGGCCTTGCAACCGAACATGACGTCGCTGGCGCCTATGCTTCGCAGCCTGAGCAAACCTCAGGCGCTGGGGCATGTCGAGCTGTTCAGCGGGTCGGCCAACGCCGTGCTGCTGCGCCACACCGCGCCGTTGCCTGAAAGCGATCTGGCCATTCTCAAAGCATTTTGCGAAACCCATGACGCGCAGCTGTGGTTGCACGGCGAAGGCGAGCCACACCCGGTCGACCCTTCCGCGCAATTGGGCTACCGCCTGGAACCGTGGAATCTGTCCCTGGCCTATCGCCCCGGCGACTTCGTGCAGGTCAACGCTCAGGTCAATACCGCGATGATCGAACAGGCCCTGGACTGGCTCGCGCCCGGCAAGGACGAACGAGTGCTGGACTTGTTCTGCGGGCTTGGTAACTTCGCTCTACCGCTGGCGCAAATGACGCGCGACGTGGTGGCCGTGGAGGGCGTCGACGCCATGGTTCAGCGGGCGACGGCCAATGCCGCCAGCAACGGTTTGAACAACGTGAAGTTTTATCAGGCCGATCTGTCGCAGCCACTGGACAAGGCGGCCTGGGTGGCGGAAGGTTTCGCCGCAGTGCTGCTCGATCCGCCGCGTGACGGTGCGTTCGAAGCAGTGGGCAAGCTCAAGTCACTGGGCGCTCGGCGCGTCCTTTATGTGTCGTGCAACCCGGCTACGCTGGCCCGCGACACCGTTGAATTGATCAAGCAGGGCTACCGTTTAAAACGTGCCGGAATCCTCGATATGTTCCCGCAGACAGCGCATGTCGAGGCGATGGCGTTATTTGAAGCGAGCAAGTGAGGCGGCGGCCCAGGAAACGCCGATGCCTTACACGGAGTCTCGTTTAATCCGACTGGCCCGCGCGTACGCGACCTTGCATGGCCCGCGAGGCGCACGCGCTCAAGAAGGCCGGCGACTGAAGGCGCATTTCATCGCGCCGTAGGGAAGGTAAGCAACATGGTACAGGTGAGACCCCACCAGCCGATCAACACAGACGGCAGTATCAACCTCGACGCGTGGCTGGATCACGTGGTCAGCGTCGACCTCGCGGTGGACCGACAGGCCCTCAAAGAGGCCTGTGAATTTGCCCGGCACGCCGAGCAACAGGACAACGCCGCCAAGAACCTCTGGGCGGAGGGCACGTCGAGTTTTCAGACGGGCCTGGAAATCGCTGAAATTCTGGCCGACCTCAAGCTCGATCAGGATTCACTCGTCGCTGCCGTAATTTACCGCGGCGTGCGCGAAGGCAAAATCTCGCTGCCCGACGTCAACCAGCGCTTCGGCCCCACCGTCGCCAAGCTCATCGACGGCGTGCTGCGCATGGCGGCGATCAGCGCCAGTCTCAGCCCGCGCCAGTCCCTGGTGCTCGGCACTCAGGCCCAGGTCGAAAACCTGCGCAAGATGCTGGTGGCCATGGTCGATGACGTGCGCGTGGCGCTGATCAAGCTGGCTGAACGCACCTGCGCCATCCGCGCGGTGAAGAACACCGACGATGAAAAGCGCAATCGCGTGGCCCGGGAAGTCTTCGACATCTACGCACCGCTGGCCCACCGGCTGGGCATCGGTCATATCAAGTGGGAGCTGGAGGACCTGTCCTTCCGCTACCTGGAGCCCGAGCAGTACAAGCAGATCGCCAAGCTGCTGCACGAGCGTCGGCTCGATCGCGAGCGCTTCATCACCGACGTGATGTCGCAGCTGTCGAACGAATTGCTGGCCACCGGCGTCAAGGCCGACATCAGCGGCCGTGCCAAGCACATCTACTCGATCTGGCGAAAGATGCAGCGCAAAGGCCTTGAATTCAGCCAGATCTACGACGTTCGCGCCGTTCGCGTGCTGGTGCCGGAGATGCGTGATTGCTACACCGCCCTCGGCATCGTCCACACCCTGTGGCGGCACATTCCCAAGGAATTCGACGACTACATCGCCAACCCCAAGGAAAACGGCTATCGCTCGCTGCACACGGCGGTGATCGGCCCGGAAGGCAAAGTGCTGGAAGTGCAGATCCGCACCCACGCCATGCACGAAGAGGCCGAACTGGGCGTCTGCGCGCACTGGAAGTACAAGGGCACCGACGTCAAATCCGGTTCCAATCACTACGAAGAGAAAATCTCCTGGCTGCGTCAGGTGCTCGAGTGGCATGAAGAGCTGGGCGACATCGGCGGGCTGGCCGAACAGCTGCGCGTCGACATTGAGCCCGACCGCGTCTACGTGTTCACCCCGGACGGTCACGCCATCGACCTGCCCAAGGGTGCGACGCCGCTGGACTTTGCCTATCGCGTGCACACCGAGATCGGCCACAACTGCCGTGGCGCGAAGATCAACGGCCGCATCGTCCCGCTCAACTACAGCCTGCAGACCGGCGAGCAGGTGGAGATCATCACCAGCAAGCACGGTACGCCGAGCCGCGACTGGCTGAACTCGAACCTGGGTTACATCACCACGTCCCGGGCGCGGGCGAAGATCGTGCACTGGTTCAAGCTGCAGGCGCGCGACCAGAACGTCGCCGCCGGCAAGGTATTGCTGGAGCGTGAACTGGCGCGTCTGGCACTGCCTCAGGTGGACTTCGACAAGCTGGCCGAGAAGGCCAACATGAAGATGGCCGAAGACATGTTCGCGGCCCTTGGTGCTGGCGACCTGCGCATTGCTCAGTTGGTCAATCTGGCCCAGCAACTGGTCGAACCGGAACGCGGCAACGAGCAACTGGAGCTGATTCCCCGCAAGGCCACGGGCTACAAGCCGGGCAAGCGCGGGGATATTCAGATCCAGGGCGTCGGCAACCTGATGACGCAGATGGCCGGCTGCTGCCAGCCGCTGCCGGGCGATGCGATCGTCGGTTACATCACCCAGGGCCGCGGCGTGAGCATTCACCGTCAGGACTGCGCCTCGGTGCTGCAACTGGGCGGGCGCGAACCCGAGCGGATCATCCAGGTCAGCTGGGGCCCGGTGCCGGTGCTCACCTACCCGGTGGACATCATCATCCGCGCCTACGACCGGTCGGGCCTGCTGCGTGACGTCTCGCAGATCCTGCTCAACGAGCGCATCAACGTGCTGGCAGTCAACACCCGCTCGAACAAGGAAGACAACACCGCGCTGATGTCGCTGACCATCGAGATCCCGGGCCTGGACGCGCTGGGCCGGCTGCTGGGGCGCATCTCGCAACTGCCGAACATCATCGAAACGCGGCGTAATAGAACGCCGTGATTTTACGGCGGTTGATCGTTCCCACGCTCTGCGTGGGAACGCAGTCCGTGACGCAGAGCGTCACTCGTGGGACGCAGAGCGTCCAGGCGGGCATTCCCACGCAGAGCGTGGGAACGATCAGCTTCAAGCCGTACGCGGATAACTTGAAGCTTGTGGCTTGTCGCTTACAGCTGCGAACGAAGAGAGACCCCCATGTATAGCCTCCAAGACCTGCTCACGCTAATGGCCCGCTTGCGCGATCCGCAATTCGGTTGCCCGTGGGACGTGAAGCAGAATTACGCGAGCATCGTGCCGCACACCCTCGAGGAAGCCTACGAAGTGGCCGACGCCATCGAGCGTGGCGCCTTCGATGACCTGCGCGGTGAGCTCGGCGATCTGCTGTTTCAAGTGGTGTATTACTGCCAGCTGGCGCGGGAAGAAGGGCGCTTCGAGTTCGACGGCGTGGTCGACGGCATCACCCGCAAACTGATTCGCCGTCATCCCCACGTGTTCCCGACCGGTGATCTGTACGCGCCGCTGGAAACCCCGCGCCTCAGCGAAGAGCAGGTCAAGCATCGCTGGGAACAGATCAAGGCCGAGGAGCGTGCCGAAAAGGCCAGTGCCCCCGAGCAGCTTTCCCTGCTCGACGACGTGCCGGGTGTACTTCCGGCATTGTCGCGGGCAGCGAAGTTGCAGAAGCGCGCCGCCCAGGTCGGGTTCGATTGGCCGGACGCATTGCCGGTGGTCGATAACGTCCGTGAGGAACTCGATGAGGTCCTCGAAGCCATGGCCGACAACGACAGCGCGGCCATCACCGAAGAGGTCGGCGATCTGCTGTTTGCCGCCGTCAATCTGGCCCGGCACCTCAAGGTCGATCCGGAAAATGCCCTGCGCGCCGCCAACGCCAAATTCGAGCGGCGCTTTAGATTTATCGAACAGGCCTTGCGCGACACCCGGCGCCCCATCGAAGATTGCAGCCTCGAAGAGATGGATGCGCTCTGGGGCGAAGCCAAGCGCCAGGAAAAGATCACGCCCAACTGCGGTTGAGTTGACTATTTAGAGAGAGAAGACAGATGGCGGGTATTTCCCTTCGTGACCAGTTGCTGAAAGCCGGCCTGGTCAATGAAAAACAGGCGAAGCAGGCCAGCAAGAGCAAGCAGAAGGAACAGCGTCTGGTGCACAAGGGCCAGGCAGTGGCGGACGACACCAGCCAGCGCGCGGCCCAGGAAGCGATGGCCGAGAAAGCCAAACGCGACCAGGAGTTGAATCGTCAGCAGCAGGAAAAGATCGAGCAGAAAGCCCGTGCCGCCCAGGTCAAGCAGTTGATCGAAGCCACTCGCCTGCCGAAGCTGACGACCGAGGACTACTACAACTTCGTTGACGACAAGAAGGTCAAGCGCCTGTCGGTCAACGCCCTGATGCGCAGCAAGCTGAGCAGCGGCGCGCTGGCCATCGTGCACCACGGCGGCACCTACGAGGTGATCCCCCGCGAAGCCGCCCTCAAGGTGCAGGAGCGCGACCCGCGCCGCATCGTCATGCTCAGCGCCCCGACCGAGGAGCCCGAAGGCGACGATCCGTACGCCGCGTACAAGATCCCGGACGATCTGATGTGGTAAGCGTCTGTCGCGCACTCCGCTAAAACAACAAAACCCGCCAGCAGGCGGGTTTTGTTTTGCTGCGATTCCGAAATTACGAGTGACTGGCCTGTAGCTTGGCTTCTTGCTCGGCAAGCTCTGCTGCGTAACGCTGTGCGTCCGATTCGTGATGAAACATCCCTACCAGCTGGTCTTGTTGGCGTACATCCCAGATCTGGATGCCATCGGCAATGGCCTCGTGGGAGATATGGGCGTCGTCGCGTTCAGTAACAGTTACGGTCATAGTGCAAACTCCTGACTCTTGGATATCTGCGGCAGGACGTCGCAGGCCTTCTTTATAGTTTTTGATAGCCGGCTAAGTAAATGTGCGCATCCGGCAACAGTTATTTACCGAATCCGTAACAGTGCGCTAAACGCTTGTATTCGAAGGGTGTGTGGCGTTTTGTCACACCCGGTTGAAGGCCATGAAGAATCTTTCATGTAGGCCTGACTCACTTTCCGACGCCAAAAAAAAACCCCGCCATGAAGGCGGGGTTTTTCGTATGACGCTCGATGTCAGGCGTGCATTAGCTGCCTTTGACTGACTTACCGTTCACCGTGCCGTCCTGCAGCATGATGTTGTATTCCTTGCCGTCGGTTTCGACCTGTTGCAGGCGAACCAGCAGGTAATCGTAGTCCTTGGCGAACCACATCACGGTGATGCGCTTGTTCTGCGTTGGATCACGCACGCGCTCGACCTTGATGGCGTCAACCGAGCCGACTTTGGTGTCGACCTTTTCAGTGCCCAGCACGCGGAAGTCATAGGTGTCGATTTCGTCACCGTCGACGACCTGATACGACATGCTCTTTTTGCCCGCAGCCACGTCATGCTGCAGCGCGAGCTGATAGGTGGACTTGTCGAGGATGCCGGCATTCAGCGGGATTTTCACCGCGTTGCCACGGTCCGAACCGGTGATGAATTTGGTGGGCCAGTCGAACACCAGATCGACCGTCTTGCTCTTGCCCAGTCCGCCACGTTCGAAGTGGTAGGTTTGTGGCAGCAGTTGATCCTTGTCAACCTTGAGGGTGCTGACTTCGGTCAGGCTGGCGATCATCATCGACGCCTTGAAACTCAGGGTCCAGGTGCCGTTGGCGTTCTTCTCGAGGCTGCGGCTGGCGCTGCCACCGCTCATGGGCAGCTGTTTCCAGTCAGCGGTGTAGCTGGCGGAGAAAGGTTGAAGGTCTGCCGCGTTGACTGCGGGAAGTGCGAAAAGGGCGAAAGCGAAGAGCAAAGCGCGACGCATAATATCTCCTAAGGTCGGATCAAGTGGCCGCTGGGCCCTAAGGGCTGGCCGTCCAGTGAGGCGCCATGTTCGTCGAGGGTCAAACGTCCTTCGGCGAACCAGCGAATGGCCAGGGGATAAATCAGGTGTTCCTGGGCGTGAACCCTCTGTGCCAGCGTGGCGGGCGTGTCGTGCAACTCTACAGAAACAACTGCCTGTACGACCAGAGGCCCCCCATCGAGTTCCTCCGTGACAAAGTGCACGCTGCAGCCATGCTCGGCATCGCCGGCGTCGAGCACCCGTTGATGGGTGTGCAGGCCTTTATACAGCGGAAGCAGGGAAGGGTGGATGTTCAGCAGGCGCCCGTGATAGTGGCGGACGAACCCGGGCGTGAGAATGCGCATGAAGCCGGCGAGCACCACCAGCGGCGGCTGAAACGAATCAATGGCCTCGATCAGCGCCCCATCGAAGGCCTCGCGACCTTCGTAGCCGGTGTGATCGAGCACCAGCGTGTCGATCCCTGCGCGGGCGGCCCGCTCGAGCCCGAACGCATCGGCGCGGTTGGAGATCACCGCGCGGATGCGGGCAGGGCTCGCGCTGTCCTGAAAGCTGTCAATCATCGCCTGCAGGTTACCGCCAGTGCCGGACAGCAGCACCACCACATCACAGGATTGGGGCATGTCAGGCATTAATGAGCCTTGACGTTCTTCAGCTCGACTTGCGCAGCGCCTTCGGCAGCCGTGCCGATCTGGCCGATCACCCAAGGCTGCTCGCCGGCTTCACGCAGGGCGTTCAGCGAGACTTCAACGTGTTCCTGGGCGACGCAGATGACCATGCCGACGCCGCAGTTCAGCACGCGGTGCATCTCGTGCTCATCCACGTTGCCTTTTTCCTGCAGCCAGTCGAACACCGCCGGACGGGTCCAGCTCGCCACGTCGACGATGGCCTGGGCGCCTTCAGGCAGCACGCGCGGAATGTTGTCCAGCAGGCCGCCGCCGGTGATGTGGGCCATGGCTTTTACCGCGCCGGTGTCTTTGATCAGCTTGAGCAGCTGCTTGACGTAAATGCGGGTCGGTGCCATCAGCAGTTCGGTCAGCGGCTTGCCGTCGAGCTGGATGTTTTCGATATCGGCACCTGCCACTTCGATGATCTTGCGGATCAGCGAGTAGCCATTGGAGTGCGGACCGGAAGACGGCAGGGCGATCAGCGCGTCACCGGCGGCAACCTTGGAGCCGTCGATGATATCGGCTTTCTCCACGACGCCGACGCAGAAGCCGGCCAGGTCGTAGTCTTCGCCTTCGTACATGCCGGGCATTTCAGCGGTTTCGCCGCCGACCAGGGAGCAGCCAGCCAGCTCGCAGCCCGCGCCGATGCCGGTGACCACTTGAGCTGCGGTGTCGACGTTCAGTTTGCCGGTGGCGTAGTAGTCGAGGAAGAACAGCGGCTCAGCGCCGCAGACCACCAGATCGTTGACGCACATGGCGACCAGGTCGATGCCGATGGTGTCGTGTTTGTTCAGGTTCAGTGCCAGACGCAGCTTGGTGCCGACACCGTCGGTGCCGCTCACCAGAACAGGCTGCTTGTAGCCAGCCGGGATTTCGCACAGAGCGCCGAAGCCCCCGAGGCCGCCCATCACTTCCGGGCGCTTGGTGCGCTTGGCGACGCTCTTGATGCGTTCGACCAGCGCTTCACCGGCGTCGATGTCAACACCGGCGTCTTTGTAGCTCAGGGAGGGTTGCTTGCTCATGATCCAGGCCTTTAGGGGGGGATTCGGGGTAACGACCGAGTGG
>NZ_JASCOY010000045.1:0-44337 GCF_029960075.1 Pseudomonas sp. PS02290 | reverse complement strand
TAATGTGGCGTGCGGATCTTTAGTGTGATCGTTCCCCCGCTCCGCGTGGAAATGCATCCCGTGACGCTCTGCGTCACCTACTCAGGCATGGGACGCGGAGCGCCCGGGGCGGCATTCCCACGCGGAGCGTGGGAACGATCATGGTGCGGCGTGGGGAGAATCATCAGCGCTAAAAGCGATCCAATCCGCCCGTGGCATTTGCTGCCGCCCTCGCCCCGGATTTAAGTACGAAGTAGGGTCCCGTCTCCCGGGGCGCGACGAATCTGCCGAATATCCCGAGCCCTCTTGTCAGCCCTCACATCAGGTGGGATACAGGCGTTCAGTCCCACTTGAATAACGCATAACGGAGCCTCGCCATGTCCGCCCTGCCGCACCCTTCTTATACCTATCGCCCCATGACCGTGGCCGACCTGACCGCCGCCCATGACTTGTCAGTGCAACTGAAATGGCCCCATCGCCTGGACGACTGGGCGATGCTGCACCGGGTCAGCGACGGCTTCGTGGTGATGGATGGCGGCCGCCTGATCGGCAGTGCCTTTGTCTGCCCTCAGGGTGATTTCGCGACCATCGGCCTGGTGATCGTCAGCAACGATTACCAGGGCCAGGGCATCGGCCGCCGCTTGATGGAGAGGGCCCTCGCCGCGTGCGAGCCGCGCACGCCGATTCTTAACGCCACCGTCGCCGGCAAGCCGTTGTATGCCAGCCAGGGTTTCGTCGAATTCGGCCGGGTGCAGCAGCATCAGGGGCAGGCCATTGTGCCGGCGCTGGTGGAGCTGGCTGACGGTGAAACCTGCCGCGCCCTCACTGCCGACGATCACGCCGCCCTGCTCGCCCTCGCCAAAGCCGCCAGCGGCCTGGACCGCAGCGACGTGCTGCGCGATCTGCAGGTGGAGCACGCCGTGGGCATCGAGCGTGACGGTCAGCTGCGCGGTTTCGCCCTGCTGCGGCCGTTCGGGCGCGGGCGCTGCATCGGGCCGGTGGTGGCGGAAAACATCCATCAGGCCCAGCACCTGATCGGTGTGTTGCTTGCGCAGGTGCCGGACACTTTTGTGCGCATCGACATCCCCGTGGCCTGCGGCCTGAGCGACTGGCTGGAAACGGCGGGCCTGAAGAACATCGACACCGTGGTGCAGATGGCCCGAGGCACGCCGCCCGAGGCCAGCCAGGGCGTGCAACCTTTCGCGCTGATCACCCAAGCCATCGGCTGACTTTTTCAACGGAGCGCTAACCATGTCATCTCCCGGTATTTTGCTGTTGGCGCGCGCTGATGGCAGCGGCGTTGCGACGTCTTTCAACTCGGCGCCATTGGGCGCCCTTGACCCCTTTGCCGAAGCGCGACAGGTGGCGTGGCGCGGCGACGACGGGGTGTCGGCCGGGCTGGTGCGGTTCACCGGCGACGCGTTGATCGAGGACTTTCCCTACAGCGAGACGCTGGTGGTGCACGCCGGCCATGTGGTGTTGAGCAGCGCGGAGCAGACGCTGGAGTTGGGCGTCGGTGACAGTGCGGTGATTGGCCGTGGCAGTCGCGTGGCGTTGCATGCCAGCACTGGCAGCGAGTGGGCGTTTTGTGCGGTGGATGTGGAGGGTGCGCCGGCGCGTCCCGGTTTGACGCTGTTGCCGGCGCATACGTGGCTGGAGCCGTCTGCGACGCTGGAGCCGCCGATTTTGGTCGGGCCTGCGCCGCAGTGTCGGGCGTTGAGTCTGTTCGAGGATGAGGTGACGGCGTTGAAGGTGGGGATCTGGGATTCGACGCCGTATCAGCGCCATGGTCGTGCACATCGGTTGCATGAGTTGATGCATCTGTTGGAGGGGAGTGTGACGCTGGCCGATGATGAGGGCGGTGAGGTGACGGTTAATCCGGGGGATACGGTGTTTGTGGTGAAGGGGGCGTTTTGTGCGTGGACCAGTACGGTTTATGTGCGCAAGGTCTATGCGGTGAAGTGATTTTTTTTAATCAAGATCAAGATCAAGATCAAGGGCGTCTGCCTGGGGGCAGACTGTTTCGCCTTCGGCGAGTTACTTGGAAAAGCACCCCAAGTAACCAAGGGTGCTTGCTCCTGGTTGGGCTCCTCCTCCGTCGGAGTACCCTCACTCCGACGACGCTCCGTGGGCCCGCGCCGAACGGACATCCATGTCCTGACGGCGCTCTCGCCGCATCCATGCGGCTCGGCCCACTGCGCGTCGTCTGCGTTCGGCCTGCACCCAAGTCGCGTTCTGCGGTGTCTGGGCTATTTGTGTTTGAAGATCAAAAGCGCTTAGTAGGACCGGCTTTAGCCGGGAAGCCTTTGATCTTGATCGTTCCCACGCTCTGCGTCTTGATCGTTCCCACGCTCTGCGTGGGAATGCATCCCCTGACGCTCCGCGTCACCGGTCTCACTGATGCAACGCGCGCTGTTAGTGGGACCGGCTTCAGCCGGGAAGAGGCCAGTCTGGACGACATCAATTTAGCAGTGTGACGCCTGACGCCTTCCCGGCTAAAGCCGGTCCTACAGGGCGCGCGGTGTTTTTTTGTGGGACCGGCTTTAGCCGGGAAGAGGCCAGTTGCAGCGCCGACGATGTTGCGGTGTAAAGCCTGCTTGCCGATCGAACTCGCCGTTCACACCTTCAACGCATCTTCCAGAAACGCCACTAACGCTTGCACCCTCGGGCTGCGCAGTTTGCGGGAGGGTACGAGGAGGTTGACGGGGGCGCTGTCGAAGTTCCAGTCGGCGAGGACGCGCACGAGGTTGCCGCTGGCGATGGCGTCGCTGACGTCCCATTGCGAGCGCAGGACCAGGCCCAGGCCTTGTTCGGCCCAGCGGCGGGCGACGCTGCCGTCGTTGGTCAGCAGGGCCGGTTCGACGCGCAGGGTTTTGCGGGCAGGGCCTTTGCGCAGGTGCCAGAGGGTGACGTCTTCGTCGTTCTCGCGGATGCAGATGCAGCGATGGGCGCTGAGTTGGTCCGGCGCGGTCGGTTCGCCGTGTTCTTGCAGGTAGGCCGGGCTTGCGCACAGCCAGCGTTCATTGGGGGACAGTTGCCGCGCGGTCCACAGGCTGTCGTTGAGGTGGCCGATGTGGATCACGGCGTCACTGTCGTGGCGATCCGGCCAGGGGGTTTCGCGCAGGTCCAGGTGCAGGCACAGCTGCGGATGCAGCCGGATGAAACGCGCCAGCAGCGGTGCCAGTCGCTGGCGTCCGAAACCGAAGGGCGCCGCCAGTCGCAGGGTGCCGACCAGTCTTTCGTCCTTTTGCCGGAAGGACTCTGGCAGCGCTTCGAGCTGTTCCAGCAACAGCGCGCTTTCCCGGGAGAAGCGTTCGCCATCGGCCGTCAGGCTCAGGCGGCGGGCGTCGCGGTTGGCCAGGGTCAGGCCCAGCAGGGTCTCCAGTTTACGCAGGCGC
The DNA here is from genome assembly GCF_029960075.1 of Pseudomonas sp. PS02290. Lineage (NCBI taxonomy): Bacteria > Pseudomonadati > Pseudomonadota > Gammaproteobacteria > Pseudomonadales > Pseudomonadaceae > Pseudomonas > Pseudomonas sp. PS02290. Next base: position 40,960 of record NZ_JASCOY010000045.1, on the reverse strand, counting down.
ATGGACAGCGCCGGCGGCGAAACATTGAGCGCTCTGGCCGCCGCACTCAGGGACTCGGCACGGCTCAGGGCGACCGCCAGGCGCAGGTCTTCGATGGAGATCATTCACTTTTACTTAATGATTGATGAGACTGGATTGAACCACACCTTAACGGCAGCTGAGTAGAGTGCAGCCTGTCCCTCGCCACCCGAGTTCCGTCATGTCTACGCCGATCGCTTCTCTCGACACGCCCGCCGCGCTGGTGGACGTCCCGCGCATGCAGCGCAACATCCAGCGCATGCAGCAACGCATGGACAGCCTCGGCGTGCGGTTGCGTCCCCACGTCAAGACCAGCAAATGCCTGCCGGTGATTCAGGCGCAGATCGCGGCCGGCGCCAGCGGCGTGACGGTCTCGACCCTGAAGGAAGCCGAGCACTGTTTCAACCAGGGCATCAGCGACGTGTTGTATGCGGTCGCCATCGCGCCCGGCAAATTGGCCCAGGCACTGGCGCTGCGGCGGGCCGGCTGCCACCTGAGCGTACTCACCGACAGCGTTCAGGGCGCACAGGCCATCGTCGCGTTTGCGCAGGAGCACGACGAACGCTTCCGCGTCTGGATTGAGGTCGACTGCGACGGTCATCGTTCGGGCCTCGCCGCTGAAGACCCGGCACTCATCGACGTGGCGCGCATCCTCATCGACGGCGGCGTGCAGCTGCGCGGTGTGATGACCCACGCCGGTTCCAGCTACGAACTCGACAACCCGGAAGCCCTGCAGGCCCTCGCCGAGCAGGAGCGCGCCCTCTGCGTTCGCGCCGCTCAACGCATTCGTGACGCCGGGATGGCCTGCCCGGACGTCAGCATCGGCTCCACGCCCACTGCCCTCTCGGCCCTGAACCTGGATGGCGTGACGGAAGTGCGTGCTGGCGTTTATGTGTTCTTCGATCTGGTCATGCACAACATCGGCGTCTGCCAGGCCGACGAGTTGGCCCTGAGCGTGCTGACCACGGTGATCGGCCATCAGCAGGACAAGGGCTGGATCATCACCGACGCCGGCTGGATGGCCATGAGTCGTGATCGCGGCACCCAGCGTCAGCGCCATGATTTCGGTTACGGCCAGGTGTGCACCGAAACCGGCGAGTGGATCGAAGGGGCGTTGGTCACAGGCGCCAATCAGGAGCACGGGATCGTTACCTTGGGCGTCGCCGACAGTGCCGACCTCGCCACACGTTTCCCCATCGGCAGCCGCCTGCGCATCCTGCCCAACCACGCCTGCGCCACCGGCGCGCAGTTCCCGGACTATCACGCCCTCGACGCCGATGGCGCGGTGCACACCTGGAGTCGTCTGCATGGCTGGTGATCTCGAAATCATTCACACGCCCGACGCAGCGGCGCCGGGCGGACACTATTCCCAAGCAGTGGCTTACGGCGGCTTGCTGTACGTGTCCGGGCAGTTGCCGGTGCGCGCCAACGGCGAGCACAGCGCGGACCAACCGTTCGAGGTGCAGGCCTTGATTGCCCTCGACAACCTCATGGCGATCCTTGCACAAGCGGGTTTGAGCCCCAGCGATCTGCTGAAAGTGACGGTCTATGTCGTGGGCATTGAACACTGGCCGGCCTTTGACCAACTCTATGGGCGATACCTGGGTGAGCATCGACCCGCCCGCGCCGTGGTGCCGGTCCCGGTCTTGCATCACGGTTACCTGATCGAAATCGAAGCCGTGGCGCGTGACCTGCAACCCCGCGGCCTGCCAGCCCGTAACCTGCAAGAGGAGCCTTTATGAACCCGCAAAAAAGCGATGTGCTGGTGATCGGCGGGGGCGTCATGGGCGCCTCGTCGACGTTTTTTCTGCAACGGCGCGGCTGCTCGGTGACCCTGCTGGAACGCGACCAGATCGGTCAGTACGCCAGCGGCGTGAACTTCGGCAACGTCCGCCGCCAAGGGCGTTATCTGGGCCAGCTGGAACTGGCGAATCGGTCGTGGGGATTGTGGAAGCGCCTGCCGGAGTTGATCGACGACGACCTCGAATTCATCCCCAGCGGGCACATGCGCGTGTGTTATCGCGAGGACGAAATCGCCGAGCTGGAGGCCTATGCCGCTGCCCCGGAAGCCGAGCAACTGGACCTGAAAATCTATCGCGGCGCCGAGCTGCACAAGCGGTTCCCCTTCCTTGGCGCAGAGGTGAAAGGCGGCTCCTACGCGCCCCACGACGGTCACGCCAACCCGCGTCTGGCGGCACCCGCCTTTGCCCGCGCGGCTCGTCGGCTTGGCGCACGGATCGAAGAACGCACCGAGGTTGCCGATGTGCAAAAGGTCGGCGGCGTGTTTCACGTCACCACCACTGACGGGCAATTGTTTGTCGCCGAGCAGCTGTTGATCACCGCCGGCGCATGGGCGACCAGGCTGTCTCAACAGTTCGATGAACCCGTGCCCCTGGAACCCAACGGTCCGCAGATGTCGGTGACCGAGCCGGTGCCCTACGCATTGCCGACGGTAATCGGCGTATTCACCAAGATTAAGGAAGAGGTGATCTACTTTCGGCAGATCCCGCGCGGGAACATCATCATCGGCGGCGGCGCCCGTTGCGCGCCGGACATGGTCAACCGTCGGGCGTTTTTCAAGCCTGAAAGCCTGCTCAATCAGATGCGTCAGATGAAGCGGCTGGTTCCCGGCGCCGAGAAACTCAACATCATCCGCACCTGGAGCGGCATCGAAAGCTACACCCCGGACTCCCTGCCGGTGATGGGCCGCAGCGGCATGGTCGACGGGCTGTTTTACGCCTTCGGTTTCTGCGGCCATGGCTTTCAGCTCGGCCCTGGGGTCGGCGATGTGATGGCCGAACTGATCAGCACCGGCAGCACCAGCACGTCCATCAGCCCCTTCGACATTCGCCGGTTCACTCAGCCATCACTCGTACCGCAATTGGCGACCAGCCTTTTCAGCACAGGAAAACTCATATGAGCGACGCCTACGTTTATCGCATGGCGACGGCCGCCGACATGCCCGCCGCCCACGCGCTGTCCGTGCAGTTGAAGTGGCCCCATCGCGAGGCAGACTGGGCGATGGTGCAGCGCACGTCCGAGGGTTTCGTCGCTGAACATGACGGGCAATTGGTGGGGGTGGCGTTTGCCTGCCATCAGGGGGCTTATTCTTCCATCGGGCTGGTGATCGTCAGTGATCAGCACCGGAGCAAAGGCATTGGGCGCCGGTTGATGAACCTGTGCCTGGACGCCGCCGCGCCGCGCACGCCGATCCTCAATGCCACTGAATCAGGGGCGCCGCTCTATGTAAGCATGGGTTTCGTCGAATACGCGCGGATTCAGCAGCATCAGGGCGTGCCTCAGACGCCGCCTGTTCCGGCTGCGATGGGGGCTGGGCTTTGTCGCGAAGTAACCCAGGACGAATACCCGCAGGTGATCGAACTGGCCAACGCCGGCAGCGGGCTGGATCGCACGGCGGTCCTCAATGATCTGCTGCCGATGACGGAGTGTGTGGTGGGCGTCGAGGTGCACGGCCAACTGAAAGGCTGCGCCCTGCTCCGCTGTTTTGGTCGCGGGCATCTTATCGGGCCGGTGGTTGCGCAGAATCTGGAGCAGGCGCAACAGATGATCACGCACTTGCTGGACCTGATCCCCGGCGCGTTTGTGCGTTTCGATATTCTGGCTGATTGCGGGCTGGTGGATTGGCTGGAGGGTCTCGGCCTGCCATGCGTTGATCGCGCGCCCCGCATGGTGCTGGGCGAACCGCCGCGGTCACGGGATGGGATTGCCCAGTTTGCGATGGTGACCCAGGCGATTGGGTGAACGTTGCCAGGCGCGCCGCCATTTGTAGGACAGGCTTTAGCCAGGAAAGCGTAGGGCGCTACACCGAAAAATTGATGGCGCTCACACGGGCCTCTTCCCGGCTGAAGCCGGTCCTACAAAAACAGACCGCGTGCATTCAGGATATCCGGCATGACCCCGACTGTAGGACTGGCTTTAGCCGGGAAGACGTCGGGCGTCACTCCGCAAACTGATGTCGCTTACACGGGCCTCTTCCCGGCTGAAGCCGGTCCTACAAAAACAGACCGCGTGCATTCAGGATATCCGGCATGACCTCGACTGTAGGACTGGCTTTAGCCGGGAAGACGTCGGGCGTCACTCCGCAAAATTGTGGGTGCTCATGCGGGCCTCTTCCCGGCTGAAGCCGGTCCTACAAAAACAGACCGCGTGCATTCAAGATATCCGGCATGACCTCGACTGTAGGACTGGCTTTAGCCGGGAAGACGTCGGGCGTCACTCCGCAAAATTGTGGGTGCTCATGCGGGCCTCTTCCCGGCTGAAGCCGGTCCTACAAAAAACAAACCGCGTGTATCCCGCCAATGATGCAGCGCACGCCATCACCTGTAGGACCGGCTTTAGCCGGGAAAGCGTCAGGCGTTACACCGCAAAATTGATGGCGTACACATCGCCGGATTCAGCAGATTCTCCCTTGCAGACCGCAACAACGGCATCTTTTGCCTGGGCCGGTTTGTTAGCGTATCGAGACGTCAGGACTCGCTGTTCGCAGCACTTATCACCGCTCCAGGGAGCTAGCTGGATGACCTCACACTCTTCACACACCCACGGCCTTGAGCTGCACAACGCCGGGCAGTTTTACATCAATGGCGAGTGGACTTCCCCCGCGGTTCCGGCTCTTCTGCCGGTGATCAATCCCGCCACTGAAGAGGTGGTCGCCGAGGTCGCGCGGGGTTCGGCCGAAGACGTTGATCGAGCCGTCGCAGCAGCGCGCGCTGCCTTCCCCGGCTGGTCGGCAACGCCGGTGGTAGAACGCGCATCGATCCTGAGCAACATCCACGCGCTGATCCTTGAGCGTAAAGAGCCGCTGGCCCAGGCCCTGTCGCTGGAAATGGGCGCGGCCATCAGTTTCTCCCGCGCCATGCAGGTACCGCTGGCCGCCGAGCACGTGCGGGTGGCCCGGGATCTGCTGTCCACCTACCGCTTCCAGACCGTCGAAGGCAGCACCGCCATCGAGCGGGAAGCCATCGGCGTCTGCGGCCTGATCACGCCGTGGAATTGGCCGCTCTACCAGATCACCGCCAAAGTCGCGCCGGCCCTCGCCGCCGGTTGCACCGTGGTGTTGAAACCCAGCGAGCTGTCGCCGTTGAGCGCTTTGCTGTTCGCTCAACTGGTCCACGACGCCGGCCTGCCCCCCGGCGTGTTCAATCTGGTCAACGGCAGTGGTCCTGACGTCGGCGCCGCGATCGCCGCACACCCTGACATCGACATGATTTCCATCACCGGCTCAAATCGGGCCGGTGCCCTCGTCGCGCAAGCGGCGGCGGTGACGGTCAAACGCGTGACCCAGGAACTGGGCGGCAAGTCGCCGAACGTGATGCTGCCCGACGCTGACTTCGCCAAAGCCGTGCCGCTGGGGGTGCTGTCGGCCTTCCGCAACGTCGGCCAATCGTGCAGCGCGCCGACCCGGATGATCGTGCCCCGCGCCCGCCTCGCCGAAGTCGAAGCGCTGGCCGCCGACACCGCCAACGCGTTGATCGTCGGTGACCCGCAATCCCCCGACACCCAACTCGGCCCGATTGCCAACGAAGCCCAGTTCAGCCGCGTCCAGGCCATGATCCAGGCTGGCATCAGCGAAGGCGCGAAACTGCTGTGCGGCGGGCCGGGCCGCGTGGAAGGGTTTGAAAAAGGTTATTACACCAAGCCAACGGTGTTCTCCGAAGTGGGTTCGGCGATGCGCATCGCTCAGGAGGAAATCTTCGGCCCGGTGCTGTGCATCCTCGCCTACGACACCATCGACGAAGCCGTGACCATCGCCAACGACACCGTCTACGGTCTGGGCGCCCACGTGCAGGCGCAGGACCTCGAACTGGGCCGCGCCGTCGCCTCGCGCATCCGTGCCGGACAAGTCCACCTGAACCACCCGGCGTGGGATGCGATGGCGCCCTTCGGCGGCTACAAGCGCTCGGGCAACGGCCGGGAGTATGGGGTGATGGGGTTTGAGGAGTATCTCGAGACCAAGGCAATTATCGGTTTCAACGCCTGATCGCCAGCTGGCCGGGATCCTTGGACGTCGCAAATTGTGGGACCGGCTTCAGCCAGGAAGGCGTCATTCGTCACACCGCAAAATGGGTGGCGCACAAACCGGCCTCTTCCCGGCTAAAGCCAGTCCTACGAAGGCGTCGCGTGCAAGACAGCATCCGAAGCCGCTGAAACCAGGAATCAGCGCCCACAAAAAAGGGCTGTCCGCGCAAACGGACAGCCCTTTTCAACAACCGCCCGGTTTACGCCAGGCTTTTGCTCACCACTTCATACACGTCCGGCGACAGCGGGCCGGAGGCGAGGATGCGCTCCAGTTCCGCCTTCATCAGCGCTTGCCGCGCACTGTCGTACTTGCGCCAGCGGGTCAGTGGCGCCAGTTGGCGAGAGGCGATCTGCGGGTTGAAGCCGTTCAGCTCGATGACCAGATCGGCCAGGAAGCGATAGCCCGAACCGTCCGCCGCGTGGAAGTTGATCAGGTTCTGCCCGGCAAAGGCACCGATTAGGGCACGCACCTTGTTCGGGTTCTTCATCGTGAACGCCGGGTGCTGCATCAGCGCTTTCACCCGCTCCAGCCCGCCCGGCAAGGTGCTGCCGGCCTGTACGCTGAACCACTGATCCATGACCAGTGCGTTGTCCTTGAAGTTTTCCGCGAACACTTCCAGCGCCTTGGCCTTCTCTGCCTCGAACGGCGAGTTCACCAACACGGCCAGCGCGGTCAGCCGCTCGGTCATGTTGTCGGCCGTGTCGAACTGATCGATGGCGGCGGCCAGCACGTCCGGCTTGCCGGTCTGCATCAGGTACGACAGCGCGATGTTCTGCAAGGCACGGCGAGCGAAGTGCTCGGACGCAGCCACGTACGGCGTCTGCTTCGACAGCTCGCGGTTGGCCTGATAACGCTGCCACAGCGCGTCGCTCAGGTTGTCGGCCAATTGCTGACGGGCAAACTCCCGCGCGGCGTGGATGGCGTCGACGTCCGCCACTTCGCTGATCTCGATGAGGTACGCCTCGCCCGGCAGCGACAGCATTTCCGCGACCATGGCCTGATCCAGAGTCTCGTCCGTCAGCACCGTGTGCAGCGCGGTGATCAGACGCTGATCCATGACCAGCGGCTCGCCCTTCTGGTGCTGGGCGATCAGGTCCTGCAGCACCTGAACCGACAATTGCTGACCGGCATCCCAGCGGTTGAAGCCGTCGCTGTCGTGCTGCATCAGGAACATCAGCTGATCGCGGTTGTACGGGAAGCTCAGTTTCACCGGCGCCGAGAACCCGCGCAGCAGCGAAGGCAGCGGCTGCTCGGCGATGTCGATGAAGGTGAAGGTCTGCTCGGCTTCGGTCACCGACAGCACGCGGGAGGTATTCACCGCCGGTGCCTCGCCCTGCAGGCGCAGCGGAAGCTCCTGACCCTGAGCGTCCAGCAGGCCCATGGCGACCGGAATCACGAACGGCAGCTTCTGATCGCCCGGCTGGCCCGGCGTGGTCGGCGTGCTCTGACGGAAGGTCAGGCTGTAGGTCTTCGCGTCAGCGTCATAGGACTCGCTGACCGCCAGACGCGGCGTGCCGGCCTGGGAGTACCAGCGCTTGAACTGGGTGAAGTCGACACCGTTGGCGTCTTCCATGGCCTTGACGAAGTCGTCGCAGGTCACGGCCTGGCCGTCGTGGCGCTCGAAGAACAAGTCGCTGCCCTTGCGGAAACCTTCAACGCCCAACAGCGTGTGGATCATGCCGACCACTTCCGCGCCCTTCTCGTACACGGTCAGGGTGTAGAAGTTGGAAATCTCGATGAAGCTGTCGGGGCGCACGGCGTGGGCCATGGGGCCGGCGTCTTCGGCGAACTGGTGGGTGCGCAGGTAGGCGACGTCTTGAATGCGCTTGACCGTGGCCGAGTTCATGTCCGCCGAGAAGCCGGAATCACGGAACACCGTGAAGCCTTCTTTCAGCGACAGCTGGAACCAGTCGCGGCAGGTGACGCGGTTGCCGGTCCAGTTGTGGAAGTATTCGTGGGCAACGATCGCTTCCACGCGCTGGTGAGCAGCATCGGTGGCGGTTTCGGCGCGGGCCAGTACGGCGCTGGAGTTGAAGATGTTGAGGCCCTTGTTCTCCATGGCGCCCATGTTGAAGTCGTTGACGGCGACGATCATGAAGATGTCCAGATCGTATTCGCGGCCATAGACTTCTTCGTCCCAGCGCATGGACTTCTTCAGGCTGTCCATGGCGTGCTGGCATTTGTCGACGTTTTCCGGCTCGACGAAGATGCGCAGCGTGACCTTGCGCTGGCTCATGGTGGTGAAGGTGTCTTCGATGCACCACAAGTCACCGGCCACCAGCGCGAACAGGTAGGCCGGCTTCTTGAACGGGTCCTCCCAGGTTGCCCAGTGACGCTGGGTGTCATCGGAGGGGCCGGCGGCAATCAGGTTGCCGTTGGACAGCAGGATCGGGAAAGCCTGCTTGTTGGCGCTGACCGTCGTGGTGAATTTGCTCATCACGTCCGGGCGGTCGAGGTAATAGGTGATCTTGCGGAAGCCCTCGGCCTCGCACTGGGTGCAGAACATGCCACTGGATTTGTACAGGCCTTCCAGGGCGGTGTTGGTTTCCGGGTGGATCTTCACGGTGGTGTCGAGGGTGAAGGTCTCGGAGGTGGGCTGGACGGTCAGGCTGTCAGGGGTCAGCCGGTAGCCGTTCTGTGCAAGGTCGCCCTCGGACAGGTCGACATCCGCCAGCTTCACCGACAGCAGTTCAAGCTGCTGGCCGTCGAGTTCCAGCGGTGGCAAGGCCGCGCCCTGGGCAAGCGCGGCGCGCTCCGGGTTGCGGCGCATCACCAGCTGCGCGTGCACCAGCGAGTGGTCGTCGAACAATTCGAATGTCAGGTGGGTCTCGTCAATGAGGTACTCAGGCGCCTGATAATCCTTCAGGTAAATCATTTTGGGCTGGTCGGTGCGCATGCGGTTGTCCCTTCTTCTGCTAATACGGGCTACTGATGCACGGCGAGTTGATACGCCGTGTATTTGCGAATATTGATCACGCCGGTGTCGAAGATCAGGTACTGCCCTTTGACGCCCAGCAGGGTGCCTTCGGCGATCGGATCCTTGTCCAGATTGAAGCTGACGATCTTGGTCGGATAGGCCTCTACCGGGTATCGAATCTCGATGGGCTCGACATCGTTCATCACCTGAATGGCCTGCAGGCCAAAGCGCATCTGCAGCGCGACCAGGCCTTCGGCGCAGGAGTCGAACAGTTGCTGACGAATCGCCGCCAGATCAACCGCCGGTGCGTCGCCCTTGAGCAGCGCGCGCCAGTTGGTGCGGTCGGCCACCTGGCTGCGGAACAGGTCTTCGACGAAACCGGACTGCTGGCGCGTGGCGCAACGCACGATCGGCAACGCCTGACTGGCGCCCTGATCCAGCCAGCGGGTGGGCAGCTGGGTGGCGCGGGTGATGCCGACTTTGACGCCCGACGAGTTGGCCAGATAGACCACGTGATCGGTCATGCAGAACTGCTCGCCCCACGCCGGATCGCGGCAGGTGCCATGCTCGTGATGGCAGCGCTCGGGGCTCATGATGCACAGGTCGCACTGCGCCAGCTTGAGCATGCACGGGTAGCAATAGCCCTGGCTGTAGCTGGTTTTGGTGCGCTTGCCGCAATGGCTGCAATGAATCGCACCCAGAAACTCAAGGCGCACGGTCTTGCCGATCAGTGGATTGACCGGGATCTGTGAATCACCCAGCCGGAACGCGTATTCCACCCGCGAGGCCTCAAGCCGCGCGGACATTTTGTTGACGGAGCCTCTGCCGATTTCAATCAATGAATGGAGTCCGATTTGAACAGGATATTGGGCACCGGCGCCGACTTCGAGGCGCACTCTTGCGGGCCCATGTAGCCGATGCGCTGGTCCTCGGGCACGTTGCGCACTTCCCAGGCAATCAACGCCTGCAGCGACAGCTCACGTTGCTCCTGGGTCAGCTTGCGGCCGTCGGACCATTTGCCGATTTCCACCGCCAGCTTCAGGCTTTCGTAGACGTCCGGGGTGATGTTTTCGATCATTTCGACAAAAGAGGACATTGGGTTCTCCCAGAATGTAGCGGGCAATTTTAGTGCTTGCGGCGGGCCAGTGCACCGCCCACAAGACCTGTAGCACAACCGATGATCAGTCCGCCGACATGAGCGCCGTTGGCGATTTCGCCAAACCCGAACGCACCGACGACGCCGGACAGGCAGACCACCAGCCAGATCAGCATCATCCCCAGAACACCCCGTGGTAAACGATACATGGGGTTGGGGGCGAGCAATTGAAAGATCCAGCAATGGCCGAGCAAGCCATAAAGTACCCCGGACAGGCCGCCGAACAGGCTCGGGCCGCTCCAGAAATACTGGACGTAATTTGAAAACGCGCTGAACGCCAGGGTCAGCCCGAGCAATTGCCAACCGCCCTGGCGCATTTCGATGCGCCGACCCAGTTCCCAGAACCACAGCGCGTTCATCACCAGGTGCAGCAGGCCGAAGTGAATCAGCATCGGCGTGACGACCCGCCACCACTGCCCTGCCCCCAGGGACGTTTCCACCGGCAGGAAGCGGATGTACTCGCCGTTGACGCGGAAGTCGTTGAAGGTCAGCCAGCTCAAGGCCTCGAAGTTGTCGCCGAGCAACGTGACGCCAGCGACGATCAGGCACAGCAGCAAGATCACGCTGGTCACCGGGCTGCTGCGCACTTGCACCAGCGGGCTCGGCCTGCTCACGGCCACGACTTCGCGGCCCGGCGGCAACTGCGCGGTCGGGTCGCCTTCGGGGTATTGCTGATACAGCTGGCGGATGTCATCGGCCAGTTGTGGCGCATCGGGCACCCACAGCACTTGCTCGCCGGCCTCTTCGCTGACCCGATGGGGCACGTTGAGGCGCCGTAGCAACTCGACAAAACCGCTCAGGTCGGTTTGAAGCGGCAGGCGTAAGACAGCAACCGGACTCATTGACCTATCTCCGGTCGGGTAACGTCCACCCAGACGAACTTGTCCGGGTCGATCTGTATTTCCTGATCCAGCCGGTAGGCGACCAGCTTGCCGTAGAGCACGGCACTGTAGTCGAGGCAGGCCAGGTTGGGGCGGATCGGTGCGGGAATGCCGCTGCGCCAGTAGTGACCGACGAACAACAGCGGCTCATCGGCGCCGTACCGCAGCAGCGCGTTTTTCTCGCTGGGGGACAGCGGCCGACGGGCCACGGGCTCCGGCAGCGCGTCAGGCTGGAACACCACGTCGCCGTAGGTCTGCGGGTCGTCTTCCCAGAATTTGGTGCGGAACGAGGCGCGGGTCAGGCCGTCGCCGCCGGTCAGGGTCATGCCGTGGGGCAGGCGCATGTCGGTGCCGCGCAGCAGCCGATCAAACACCGCGCTGGCAAAACTGCCCGGCTCCGCCGAGGCCTGCACGAAGGCCTGATCGATGCGGCCGTCGCCGTAAACGCTGCGCAAAGGCGCGATCAGGCTGGCATCCCAACAGGCGTGGACGACACGAAAGCGCTCGGCGTCGATGAACAGCGGCAACTGATAAAACCATTTGAGAAAGTCATTCCAGTCACCGGGGTGCTGCTCGAACTGCGCCAGGGTTTCGCCCAGCAGGCGGGCATGGCGCGGCGTGTGTTCGCGCACCCACTCATGGCCGCTGTCGGGCGGCGCCGGCGTGCTCCAGCCCAGCGCGTTGAATTCATGGTTGCCCATGATGCAGAACGCCTGGCCGGCCTCGACCATGTCACGGACGATGTGCAGCGCTTCGCGAATGTGCGGGCCGCGGTCGATGATGTCGCCCAGGAACACGGCGATGCGCTCAGGGTGGCGCCAGACGCCGGCCTGAAAGCGGTAACCAAGGGTGGCGAGCAAGTGCTCAAGGGTCTGGGCACAACCATGCACGTCACCGATCAGATCGTAGCCACGCGCGGGATCGAGCATCAGTCGCTCCCGCCGCCAAGCCGACTGCCCCAACCGAGTTTGGTCCGGCAGACTTCGTAGTAGTTGTGGTCGAGGGGGTGAATGAGGCGCAGCTTCTGCGGCTTCTTTTTCACGGTCACGGTGTCACCCGGCGCGCAGGTGAAGTGGTTCTGGCCATCGCAGGAAACCTGTGGGTAGATCGTCATGTCCTTTGAGACAACGATTTTCAGCTCACTGTTTCCATCGACGACAATCGGCCTGCCGGACAGCGTGTGCGGGTACATCGGCACGATGACGATAGCGTCGAGCTTGGGGTGCATGATCGGGCCGCCCGCCGACAGCGCGTAGGCCGTGGAGCCGGTCGGGGTGGCGACGATCAGGCCGTCGGCCTTCTGGCTGCAGACGAACTGGCCGTCGATGTAGATTTCGAACTCGATCATCCGCGTGGACTTGCCAGGGTGCAACACCACGTCGTTGAGGGCGTCGCCCTGGCCGATCGCTTCGCCATGGCGGCGCACTTCGGCCTGCAGCAGGAAACGGTTTTCCACCAGATAGTGGCCGTCGAGCACTTCGGCGACTTTGACTTCCAGCTCATCGGGGCGAATGTCGGTCAGGAACCCCAGACTGCCGCGGTTGATGCCCAGCACCGGCACGTTGTGCTTGGCCAGCGCACGGGCAGCGCCGAGCAGACTGCCGTCGCCGCCGACGACGATGACCATGTCGCAGACTTCGCCGAGCATCTTGCGCGAAGAGGTCTGCAAACCGTGGCCAGGCAGGACCTCGGCAATGGCGTCTTCGAGGATCACATGCAGGTGCCGGGATATCAGGAATTTCTTGAGTCGGCGAACGGTCTCCACCACCTGGGTACTGCCCAGGCGACCAATGATGCCGATATTTCGAAATTGCTCCATGGGGCTCCCGCAGGCTTGATGCGTGTAAAGAACGCGATTATGGGCGAAGGGGTCGGGGGCGGCAAATGGGCTCTCTGCGCGCAACCTCCGATCAGCGCCGTTCCATGGGTGCGAAATGTTTGGGTTGCATCCGAAGGCGACGGTGGAGCGGTGGCCCCAAGCGCCCATCACCCGCTATTCTGCCTGGATGAATAACCCTTTCCCGTCCCTGAGCGCCCTGCCCCGTCAGCTGCGTACGCCCACCGTGCGTGACCTGGCGTGGGTGATTCTGTCGCCGCCCCTGCTGGCGGAAACCCGGTGGCCCCAGCGTCACCCGCTCAGCGGCAGTGACTGGGTGCAGCAGCCCGAAGCGCTTGAAGCGTTTTTAACGCAGCTGGACCAAGACGACAGCGCACTCAGCGACTGGCTGGCGAGAAGCTCGACGCGCCGGCTCGGGCTGTATTACGAGCGGCTGTGGCAATTCGCGATCCAGCACGCGCCAGGCGTCGAGCTGCTCGCGGCGAATCTGCCGATCCAGGGCGAAGGGCGCACGCTGGGCGAGCTGGACCTGCTGCTGCGGGATAAAGACGGCGTTTACCACGTCGAGCTGGCGATCAAGCTCTACCTTGGTCGGGAAGACCAGGACGGCGAAGATCCGGCGCACTGGCTCGGCCCCGGCTCCGTTGACCGGCTGGATGTGAAGCTCGCCCACCTTAATGAGCATCAACTGCCCATGTCGGCGCGCCCGGAAAGCGCAGCGATCCTCGCCGAACGCGGTGTGAACACCTTCGGCGCGTCGCTCTGGCTGGGGGGTTATCTGTTTTACCCGTGGCCAAAGACTGCATCCTCGCCGCAAGGTGCCCATCCCGAGCATCTGCGCGGGAGGTGGCTGCATCAAAAGGACTGGCCGGGTTACGCAGAAAACAGCCTGGACGGCCGCTGGCAATTGCTGCCGCGTCCGGCCTGGCTGGCACCAGCGCGCTGCGACGAGGCATGGACACCCCGCGAGTTTCAGGACTGGCTGTGTGCCCTCGACCCGCTGGCGCCGGCGCAACTGCTGGTGCGCCTGACACGCCATGCCGACGGCCACTGGGAAGAGGCCGAGCGGCTGTTTCTGGTGTCGGACCTGTGGCCGAACCAGCCGGACGCCCGCCGCGTTACAGACTCAGTCGCACCACCAGCGCCGCGAGAGTAATCAACAGCACCGGTACGGTCAGCACGATGCCGACGCGGAAGTAATAGCCCCAGCCGATGGTCACGCCCTTCTTCGCCAGCACATGCAGCCACAACAAGGTAGCAAGACTGCCGATCGGGGTAATTTTCGGGCCCAGGTCGCTGCCGATGACGTTGGCATAAATCATCGCTTCCTGCAGCACGCCGTGGGCGTGGCTTGCATCAATGGACAACAGGCCAATCAGCACCGTCGGCAGGTTGTTCATCACCGACGACAGCAGCGCCGTCAGCACGCCCGTGCCCATCGCCGCGCCCCACAAACCGTGTTCGGCAAAGCGATCGAGCCAGGTCGCGAGGTAATCGGTCAGGCCCTGATTGCGCAGGCCGTACACCACCAGGTACATGCCCAGGGAGAAAATCACGATCTGCCACGGCGCGTCTTTCAATACCTTGCGCGTCGAGATGCGGTGGCCCTTGGCAGCGATGCCCAGCAGGATCGCGGCGCACACGGCGGAGATCGCACTGATCGGAATCCCCAGCGGTTCCAGGGCAAAACAGCCCACCAGCAAAATCCCCAGCACCCACCAGCCGGTCTTGAAGGTAGCGCGGTCCTTGATGGCCGAAGACGGTTCGGCCAGTTGCGAGGCGTCGAAGGTTTTCGGGATATCGCGGCGGAAGAACAGCATCAGCACTGCCAGCGTGGCGGCGACGCTGACCAGATTGACCGGCACCATCACCGAGGCGTAGCGGTTGAAACCGATGCCGAAATAGTCGGCGGACACGATATTGACCAGGTTGGAGACCACCAGCGGCAGGCTCGCGGTGTCGGCGATGAACCCCGCCGCCATGACGAAGGCCAGGGTGGTCGCCGGCGAAAAGCGTAGCGCCAGCAGCATCGACATGACGATGGGCGTAAGGATCAACGCCGCGCCGTCGTTGGCGAACAGCGCCGACACCAGCGCGCCGAGCAGCACGATGAACGCGAACAGCCGCCGGCCCTTGCCGTTGCCCCAGCGCGCTACGTGCAGCGCGGCCCAGTTGAAGAACCCGGCCTCGTCGAGCAGCAGGCTGATGATGATCAGCGCAATGAACGTCCCGGTGGCGTTCCAGATGATGTGCCAGACCTGGGGGATGTCACTCAGGTGCACCACACCGAAAATCAGGGCGAGCACTGCGCCAAAGGTTGCACTCCAGCCGACACCAAGGCCTTTGGGTTGCCAGATCACCAGGGTGATGGTGACCAGAAAAATCGCGACGGCTATCAACATCTTTTTGAAGTTCTCGGAAGCAGGATGGCGAGGATGCCCAACAGCGGCAGGTAGGAGCACAGCCTGTAGACATAAACGATGCCGTGAAGATCCGCGAGGTGACCCAATAATGCAGCGCCGATGCCGCCGAAGCCGAACATCAGACCAAAGAAGATGCCGGCGATCATGCCGACGTTGCCCGGCACCAGCTCCTGGGCGTAGACCACGATGGCCGAAAACGCCGAGGCCAGGATGAAACCGATGATCACGCTGAGCACGCTTGTCCAGAACAGGTCGGCGTAGGGCAACGCGATGGTGAACGGCGCCACGCCCAGAATCGAGAACCAGATCACCGCCTTGCGGCCGATGCGATCACCGATCGGCCCGCCGAAGAACGTGCCCGCCGCCACCGCCGCCAGGAACATAAACAAGTGCAACTGGGAACTGGCCACGGACAGATGGAATTTGTCGATCAGGTAGAAGGTGAAGTAGCTGGTGAAGCTGGCCATGTAGAAATATTTGGAGAACACCAGCAGCGCCAGCACCACCAGCGCGCTGGTCACCCGACGCTTCGACAGTCCGTGGGTCGCCGCTTGCCCGGCCTTGATCTTGAACAGCGCCAGGTGCGCCTTGTACCAGCGGCTGATGGCGTACAGCAGGCCCACGGAAAACAGCGCCACCAGCCCGAACCAGGCGATGTGCCCCTGGCCGAACGGGATGATGATCGCCGCCGCCAGCAGCGGCCCGATGGCCGATCCGCTGTTGCCGCCCACCTGAAAGGTCGATTGCGCCAGGCCAAAGCGCCCGCCTGAGGCCAGCCGGGCGATGCGCGAGGCTTCGGGGTGGAAGGTCGACGAGCCGATGCCGATCAACCCTGCGGCGAGCAGGATCAGCGGGAAGCTGCCGACGGTCGCGAGCAGCATCACGCCGCCCAGAATGCACAACGAGCCGACCGGCAGCACCAGCGGGTTGGGATGACGGTCGGTGAAATAGCCGACCCAGGGCTGAAGCAACGACGCCGTGACCTGAAACGTCAGGGTGATCAGCCCGACCTGGGTGAAACTCAGGCCGTACGAGGCCTTCAGCATCGGGTAGATCGAAGGCAGGATCGACTGGATCAGGTCATTGAGCAGGTGCGCCAGTGCCACCGCACCGATGATGCGCATGACCAAGGGGCTTGATTGCGCTGATTGCGGGGCGGGAACGGGTTGGGTATCGGTCGCGGGCACGGTTGCAGGGCGAGTAACGGCCATCGGGTCCATCCATCGAACGTTGACGCGCCGTCGGACTCGTTACAGAACATGTCAGCGGCACAAGGGGTCGCCAATGTGCCATTTTTTGGGGCGCCGCTGCCATGTTTTGTTGCTGATTTGTGAGTGGGATAGCGTGTTGCAGTTGTTCTGGCACCCCGTTATCGTCTGGCAGGCGCACCCCTTGTGGGAGTGAGCTTGCTCACGAAGACGGCCTGCAATCTGCCGAAACTCCAGCAGATATTCCGACATCTACGCGAGCATAGAGCACCGCCCCCAGTCAAACCACCGTCTGCAATCTCCCCCGCGCCGTCAGCGAACCCTCGACCTCATGCAGCGACACTTTGGACGTCTCCGGCAGGGCCAGCCCGCCCGCCAGCGCCAGCAGCGCGATCACGATCAGGTAAAACGCCGGCGCCAGGTTGCTGCCCGTCGCGCCGATCAACCAGGTCGCCATCAGCGGCGCCGTTCCGCCGAAGATTGTGTACGCCATGTTGTAGGTGATCGCCGAAGCGGTGTAACGGGTGCGTGTCGGAAAGGTCTCCGACAACAGCGCCGCCGTGACCACTCCGCACAGGACCGCGCCAATCGCCAGCAACATCACGCCGACGATCGACGCCACAAACGAACCGGAACTGGCCATCAAAAACGACGGATACACCACCACGATCAGCAGGACACAGGTGCTGAGCACGGTCTTGCGGCGCCCGACCTTGTCGGAAAATGCCCCGGCCACCGGACAGATGGCGGCGGCGAACAGCAAGGCGATCAACGACACCAGCAGCGCGGTGGCACGACTCAGCCCGCCCGCCACCTGCAAGTAGGTCGCGAAATAGGTGGTGAACATGTAGAACGACAGCGCCGTCAGCGACACGAACGCGCCAAGGCAGCAAATCACCGCGCCGTGGTTGCGCAGGGTTTCCTTAAGGGGCGAATGAGCGACAGCATGCTCCTGCTTGACCGCCTGAAACGCAGGTGTTTCGTCCAGTTTCCAGCGCAGGTACAGCCCGACCAGCCCCAACGGCGCTGCGATCAGAAACGGCAGCCGCCAGCCCCAACTGCCCATGGCTTCGGTGCTCAGCGAGGCTTCCAGCGCGTAGGCAATGATCGCCGCCGCCGCGAACGCCGAAAAAGTCGATACCGGCACGAAGCTGCCGTACCACGCCCGCTGCGTGCGTGGCGCGTGCTCCATCAAGTAAGCGCACGCCCCCGCGTACTCGCCGCCGGCAGAAAAACCCTGGGCGCAGCGAATGAGGGTGAGCAAGACGGGCGCCATCACGCCGATTGCCGCGTAGGTCGGCAACAGACCGATGATTGTCGTCGCCCCGGCCATCAGCAGAATGGTGAACGCCAGCGTGCGTTTGCGGCCGATGCGGTCGCCCAGCATGCCGAAGAACACCCCGCCGAGGGGACGAAACGCGAAGGCCACGGCGAACACCGCGAAGGTTTTCAACAACGCCGCGCTGGCATCGCCGCTGGGGAAGAACTGCTGGGCGATGGTCGTGGCCAGAAAGCCGTACACCGCGAAGTCGAACCATTCGACGAAATTGCCGATGGCGGCCGCCACGATGACTTTTCTCAGAGTGGCAGGATCAACCTGCTCAAAGACGGGAGTGGTCATGGAAACCTCGGCGCACGTGGGAAAGATCCGATTATCGGCACAGCGCCCTGCCCGCCCGACTCCAGAAATGCCGCCGACGTACTCAGGACCGACCTGTCGGGAGGTCTGGACCGCAGGATTCGTGCCAGTACGCGAATGCGTGCCTGGGCGTCAGCGATGTGCTAGTTCAGGATCGAAAGTTCGTTTGCCCTGTAATCCCCCCGTGTGCAGGAAAATCAGCCGCGTGCCCTTGGCGACTCGGCCCGAGATCACTTCGTCGTGCAGCGCCAGCAAAGCCTTGCCGGTGTAAAGCGGCTCGAGGGGTATTCCGGATTCGGCTTGGTGACGGGCGATGAAGTCGAGCAACGCGGGGTCGGTCTTCGCGAAGCCGCCACGGCTGGCGTCGAGCAAGCGGTAACCCTGAGGTTTACAGCTGGTAGGCAAAGTGGCGTTAAGCAGCTGTTGATCACGTTCGGCCAAGGTCGCCGGTTTCGACAACGAAACCGCCCCTGTAGGAGTGAGTTTGCTCACGAAGGCTGAAAGAATGTCCTCCACATTGCCCTCAACCCCATGACCATCGGGCACCGCCATCGCGCCGATTACCTCATGCTGCCCCGCCTCCGCCAGCACCAGTCCAGCCAATGTGGTGCCAGTCCCGCACGCCAGCCACCAGCAGTCGTAATCTTCCCATCCCAAAAGGCCGAGCTGGCGGCGCGCCTGTTCGACGATTTCAACGCAGCCCACTGCCCCGTCGAGCCCGCTGCCGCCTTCAGGCACCGGATAAAGATGCGGATAACGCTCGCGCCACGGCCCCCAGAAATCCGCGTCATGCCGCGCGCGATATCCGGCGTAGCCCAGCCAGTGCAGCTCCATGCCGAACGCCCGCAGATCCAGCACCGTCGGCGTCTCGACCGCATGCCCGCGCAGCAACCCGACCGTGGCAAAACCAAAGCGCTTACCCGCCGCCGCCAGCGCATGCAGGTGATTGGAATGCGCGCCGCCCAGGCTGATAACGCCCTGTGCCCCGGCCTGTTCAGCCGCCGCCAGATGGTGCTTGAGCTTGAACCATTTATTGCCGCTGATCAGCGGATCGACAAGGTCCAGCCGCAGGATCGCCGCCTCCACGCCGGCTGCCTGGAGCCAGTCGAAACGGAGGGGTTGCAGCGGTGCACCAGGGAGTGGTGATGAGGGAGCAAACATGAAATCGGTCGGGCAATGGACGGTGCGCGAGTCTAGCACTCGTTGCGCCGGGGTCTCGGCTTGGGAGGCTGTGTAGGGGAATTCTTGATCTTCATTAGGACGCGTCCGGTTCGTGTTTTGCCTATGGAATGACGCTTTGAAAAGCCTCATCTTCGCCCGCCTCAGCCCTCTCTCATGGACGAGTTGACCCGGTTTTCTGCAGACCGGTCAGGGGCGCTTATTCCTGCCAAGGACGCTCACCCATGCTCACCGTATTGCCACCTTTCTTCGATCACAGCCGCCATAAACTTGTTGTTCATGGTTTGCCCATTGCGCTCGATGTACTTGCCTTCGACGGCGAGGAGCGGCTGAGTCAGCCATTTCTTTATCGCGTGGAATTTACTTCCGTCGAACAGGACATCGGCGCTGATCGGGTGCTGGGGAAGACCGCTCAGTTCAGCCTGCATGCGGCGGCGCATACGTTGCCGGTGGCGATTCGTGGTTTGTCGGTGCCTAAAGTTGAGGCGCTGCGGACACTGTATGGGGTGATTACCGGGTTTAAACGGCTGTCGGGTTCTGCTGACGAGGCGCGCTATGAAGTGACGCTGGAACCGCGCCTGGCGTTGCTGGCGCGGGGGCGGCAGTTTCGGATCTATCAGCATCAGTCGGTACCGCAGATTGTCGAGAGCATCTTGCGGTCACGGCACGATTTTGAGGGGCAGGATTTTCTGTTCACGTTGATGCGGGAGTATCCGACGCGTGAGCAGGTGATGCAGTACGGCGAGAGTGATCTGGCGTTTATTTCGCGGCTGTTGGCTGAGGTGGGGATCTGGTACCGCTTCACTAACGATGAGCGATTGGGGATTGCGGTCGTCGAGTTTCATGATGATCAGCGGCATTACGTTCGGCCTCGGATCAGTCTGCCGTTCAGGCCTCAGTCGGGGTTGGGCAGCAGCGGGCAGGACGGGGTCTGGGGGCTGCAGTCCAGTCATGGGGTTGTGGAGCAGAGCGTTCACTTTCGTGCTTATCACCATCGGGATGCGAGTGCGTGGCTGGATGGGGATGTGGAACAGACGCGGGGGGATTCCACGACTTATGGCGAGGCGTATCACTATGCCGAGCCTTATAAGGTGCTTGGCGACAAGCTGGATCAGGATGAGGATCTGATGGGGGAAAGCGGGTTCTTCTATGCCCGGTTGCAGCATGAGCGGTATCTGAATGATCAGACTCGCTTAAGTGGCGTGAGCAGCAGTGCTTCGTTGGGATTGGCGCAGGTGCTGGCGATTTCCGGTGGGGCGCCTCAGGCGTTTGAACCGGGGGCGGTGATTACACGATTGAAGCTGCGCGCTGCGCGGGATCGCAGTTTTGAGCTGAGTTTTGAGGCGATTCCGTATTCGGAAAGTGTGTGTTTTCGGCCGCCGTTGCTGGCCAGGCCTGAGATAGCGGGCACTGTTCCGGCGCGCGTGACCAGTTCGCTGGCCAACGATCCGTATAGCCACATCGACAGCGAAGGCCGCTACAAGGTCAGCTTTCTGTTTGACCGAGACAGCTGGAAGTTGGGTGAGGAAAGTCTCTGGCTCAGGTTGGCTCGGCCTTACGCCGGGGATACCCACGGCCTGCACCTGCCACTGATCTGCGGCACCGAAGTAGCGATTGCCTTCGAGCAGGGCGACCCGGACCGGCCCTATATCGCTCACGCCCTTCACGACAGCCGCCATCCCGATCATGTGACGCTGCTGCGCAGCGATTACAAACGCAACGTGCTGCGCACGCCAGCCAATAACAAGCTGCGCATGGAAGACGATCGCGGGAAAGAGCACATCAAGCTCAGCACCGAACACAGCGGCAAGAGCCAGCTCAATCTAGGGCATCTGGTGGATGACGAGAAGCTGAAACGCGGAGAAGGGTTTGAACTACGCACCGATGGTTGGGGTGCGATTCGGGCCGGGCGTGGGGTGTTTATCAGTGCGGATGAACAGACCAAGGCGCAGGGTAAACAGCTCGACATGAGCGCGGCGGTCGGTCGGTTGCAAAGTGCCGGCGATCGGTTGGAAACAATCTCGGCAGACGCCGCAGTCAGTCAAGCCGACCCCGCCGACGTGCAGGCGCAACTCGATCTGCTGAAACAGGACCTGGACGCGCTCAAATCCTCGGTCCTGCTGCTCAGCGCACCGGATGGTATTGCGCTGACCAGCGGCAAGCATCTGCAACTGGCCGCACTAGACAACCTGATGCTCGACGCGGGCGGCCACGCCGACATCAGCGTGGTCAAGAAACTGTTCATGGGTATAGGCCAGGGCCTGAGCCTGTTCGTTCGCAAGGTCGGCCTCAAGCTGATTTCCAACGAAGGCCCGGTGAGCATCCAGGCACAGAACAATAATCTGGAATTACTCGCTCGCCGGGGCATAAACATCACCAGCACCGAAGATGAAATTCACATCACGGCGAAGAAGCGGATCGTCCTCAATGCTGGCGGCAGCTACGTCGCCATTGAGCGGTGCAGCATCGAATCCGGCACCGCCGGCGACTATCTCATCAAAGCCGCGCACTTCGACTTCAGACCGAAAGCCGCGCAGGAGGTTGAACTGCCGGCCTTGCCACCACTGTTGGATATCCCGCCTGAACTGCACGAGTTCTGGCCCAGCTTCAGCGGCGGCAACATTCACTACGAGCGGAGCATGATCAAAAATGCTGCGCCGGTTGAACAGCCCGAGACACTTGAGGAGGAAGAAGAGGAAGAGGAAATCACCGAAGGGATCACCCTGCGCATCGGGTTGTTCTTTGATGGCACGGGGAATAACCAAAGTAATGCGACGGCGACCGCACAGTGCCGGCAATCGGATCTGGACAGCTTCAGCCGTGAAGAGCTGGAGAGCATTGCGGCGACGTGCAAGCAGTATGGGTTTGGAGAGTTTGACGGCAGTGCGTTTAACAGCGCGCCGAATAACAGTTACGGGAATGCGCCGAGTAATGTGGCGCATTTGTATGATTTGTATCCGGATAACAGCACTACTCCGCTTAAAGCAGACCAAACAATCGCCTATATCTCCACTTACATAGAAGGGATCGGCACTCGTAGTGGCGGCGAGGATGCCACTCTTTATGGGCAGGGATTGGGCCAGGGTGAAACGGGCGTTGTGGCGCGGGTGCAGCAAGCACCTAACTCAGTAAGGGGGCGTCTGCGGGAATTCATTACAAAAAACCCCAGTGTGACGATAAGCAAAATCGAGTTTGACGTGTTTGGTTTCAGCCGTGGCGCTGCTGCTGCACGACATTGCGCCAACGAAGTATTGAAGCCCGGACGCGGAATATTCAGCGAGATGCTCACAAGCGGCAGGGGCGGTCTCCCAGGAAGCTTCGATCCCGCCGCTGATGTGTGCATCAATCTGATTGGCCTGTTTGATACCGTTGCCGCGATCTCGACACCCTTGCGTGGCGATTTCAGTCCCGGCGATGACATTAATCGAGGCGTAAATCTCTACCTGCCACCCGACTGCGCGCGGCAGGTTATCCAGCTTCAAGCGCTCGACGAGTACCGCGCCGACTTTTCTCTCAACAACGTGCACCACACGCACCTCCAGATAGGCCTGCCGGGCGCCCACTCCGATGTTGGTGGGGGATATCTACCGCGCGCGCGGGAAAAACTGTGGATGACACGACCCCGCAAGGCCAGCGCTCCGACCGGTCAAAGGGTTGAATCCCATGCCGCGTGGGCCCTTGCAGAGGCGGACGCCAAGGCATTGCGCGAATCAGGCGTGGCCCGCGATGGCTACGTTGCGGTGAAAGCCTGGCCTGCAGCAACTAATTCTCGCGGCAAAGCTGAGCCGGTCATGCAGGACTACTGGATAACCGTAATCCTTGAACGCCCGGTGCATGGCGAACTGAGCCTGATTGCACTGCGTGTCATGCGTGAGATGGGGATGCGTCACGGCGTCCCGTTTAAGAGCCTGGACGGGCGGCCTGAGCTCGCAATGCCCGACGAGCTCAGGCCTATCGCCAAGCGAATCTTGCAGTGGGTGATGACGGACCGGCTCGTAAGACTCGAACCTGCGCAAGAGGCGTTGCTACGAGCGAGGTACATCCACCTGTCCGCACACTGGACCCCTGAAGGTCCCTTCTTACTCAGCAAACCGGCACCGCTGAATCGTAGGAAGGTGCATCTCAATCGTCCGCAAGAAGGTTATCCCGAATGAGGCACTTGGCGTATGCAGTGGTATTGCTGATCAGCCTGAGTGCCTGTGCAGCTAACTCTTCATTTCCAGCGAGGCCCAAGCTGCCGTATCCGGCGTGGTATGTAGGGTTGGCGGCGCCCCAAAATATGGAGGTGTGGGTGGAGACGGTTGATGTGCTGGATCAGCGCGGCCTTGCATTTTTTCGCGTGCACGGTGGCGTCGCAAGCTACACGGGTCAGCCGGATGGCTGGCACAAAGGAGGAGGCAAGTCCAAACCCATCAATAACGTCGACTTGCCAGATCAAATTTTTCTGCGCTGGCAATCCTTAGTTGAACCACAAGCCTACAAAGTTTTGATCAAAATACCCCAGTGGGTACGCTATGAAATGATCAAGCCACAGCGGGAGTTTTGTAGCTGGGATCAGGAAGTCGTCACTCTATATCGGAACACCATAAGCCTGGGCATGGCGCCCGGAGGCATCGTGAAGGTCTGGGTCGGAGCAGGGTGTTTAGAGCATAAGGAGGTCGGCCGCTTTCAGGCTGAAGTCGAGCCGCTCGGTCCCTACCGTGGCGCAAGCAAAGGCAAGTACATCCCGCTCGAACCGGAGAACAAAGCTTACGTAGAACAGCACGGCATTCCCTATGGGAGTTGGTAACCGCCCCCAACCGCCAGAGCCCCCACAGCCCCTGGCGGCACGCGACCCAACCCGCCAAATCCACCAGCACCATCACCCGCCAGAACCAACCCCCCTTACAACCCCGCCGCCAACCGCGACCCCTGATCAATCGCCCGCTTGGCATCCAGTTCAGTCGCGACATCCGCCCCGCCAATCAGATGCACGCTCTGCCCCGCCGCCTTTAGCCCGTCATACAGTTCACGCAGCGGATCCTGCCCGGCGCAGATCACCACGTTGTCCACCGGCAGCAGTTTCTCCTCGCCCTCTGCCCCAATCCGAATGTGCAGACCCGCATCGTCAATCTTCAAATATTCCACGCTGTTGAGCATCTGCACCTGTTTGTTCTTAAGCCCCGTGCGATGAATCCAGCCTGTGGTCTTGCCCAGGCCATCGCCGACTTTCGTGGCCTTGCGCTGCAGCAGGAACACCTGACGGGCCGGTGCATGGGGATGGGGCTTGATCCCGGCCACGCCACCCCGCGCTTGCAGTCGGGTGTCGATGCCCCACTCATCCCAGAACGCGTCGCGATCCAGGCTGGTGTAGACGCCCTGGTGCACAAGGTATTCCGACACGTCGAAGCCGATGCCGCCCGCGCCAATCACGGCGACGGACTTGCCCACCGGCTTGCGGCCGAGGATCACGTCGAGGTAGCTCAGCACCTTGGGGTTGTCGACGCCGGGGATGGCGGGCGTTCGCGGCGCGATACCGGTGGCCAGAATCACTTCGTCATAGCCCTTGCCGAGCAGGTCATTGGCCGTGACGCGGGTGTTCAGGCGCAGGTCGACGCCGGTGGTTTGCAGCTTGCGGCTGAAATAGCGCAGGGTCTCGAAGAACTCTTCCTTGCCCGGAATGCGCTTGGCGATGTTGAACTGCCCGCCGATTTCGCTGGCCGAGTCGAACAACGTCACTTCATGCCCGCGCTGGGCCGCGACGGTTGCGGCAGCGAGGCCCGCAGGACCGGCGCCGATCACGGCGATTTTGCGGACCTGGGTGACCGGCAGGTAATTGAGCTCGGTTTCATGGCAGGCGCGGGGGTTGACCAGGCAGCTGGTGAGCTTGCCGCCGAAGGTGTGGTCGAGACATGCCTGGTTGCAGCCGATACAGGTATTGATCTCGTCGCTGCGCCCCGCCGCGGCCTTGTTGACGAATTCGGGGTCGGCGAGAAACGGACGCGCCATGGAGACCATGTCGGCGTCACCTTCGGCGAGTATCTGCTCGGCAACCTCGGGGGTATTGATGCGGTTGGTGGTGATCAGCGGGATCGACACCGAGCCGCGCATTTTCGCCGTCACTTTGGCGAAGGCAGCGCGCGGGACTTTGGTGGCGATGGTCGGAATCCGCGCTTCGTGCCAGCCAATGCCTGTGTTGATCAGCGTGGCCCCCGAACGCTCGATGGCCTGGGCCAGTTGCACCACTTCTTCCCAGGTACTGCCGCCCTCGATGAGGTCGAGCATCGACAGGCGATAAATGATGATGAAATTCGGGCCGACGGCTTCACGCACGCGCCGCACGATCTCCACCGGCAGGCGCATGCGGTTTTCGTAGCTGCCGCCCCAACGGTCGCTGCGATGGTTGGTGTGGGCAACGAGAAACTGGTTAATGAAATAACCTTCGGAGCCCATGATCTCGACGCCGTCGTATTCGGCGGTCTGCGCCAGGGTCGCGCAGGTGACGAAATCCTGAATCTGCTTCTCGATGCCCTCTTCGTCGAGCTCTTTGGGTGTGAAGGGGTTGATCGGCGCCTGGATCGCGCTCGGTGCGACTTGCTTGGGGCTGTAGGCGTAGCGGCCGGCGTGAAGGATCTGCATGCAAATTTTGCCGCCAGCCTCATGCACGGCTTTAGTGACGACACGATGGTTGGCCGCCTCTTCCGGCGTCGACAGCTTGGCCGCCCCCGAATACACCCCGCCTTCAGCGTTCGGTGCGATACCGCCGGTGACCATCAGGCCGACCCCGCCCCGTGCGCGCTCGGCGAAATATACCGCCATGCGCTCGAACCCGCCCGGCTTCTCTTCAAGCCCGGTGTGCATCGAACCCATCAGGGTGCGGTTGCGCAACGTAGTGAAACCCAGGTCCAGGGGAGCGAGCAAATGCGGGTAGTGGGGGGCGGCCATAAAAACTCCATCGAGCATCATCACGGGGCGCGAGCGCTCTGCGGCGCTCGTCGAATCAGTCAGGGCCTTGGACGAGCGCCTTGTACATGGCGCAAACAGTAAACAGCCGCCCGGCCATGCTCAATGACTGGAAGTGACAAATCAATGATCAAGCGGTGCACCTCATCGTTCATCGGGCCAGCCTCCAGATTCGGCCTTCGGCGCCGATAGCCCCACAACGACCTTGCCGCACCGCCTCGATGGCTGAGCAGTGTCCTTTTTCTCAATACCTCGGCAGGACGACCAATGAGCTGGATCAATGATGCAAAAATTTCGACCAAGTTGGTCGCAGCCTTTGTGCTGTGCGCCTTCATCACCTTGGGTGTGGGTGTGCTCGGAAGCCGTGGCGTGTCGGACCTGTCGGATAGCCTGAAGCTGGTGTTCAGCAACAACCTGGTGTCCGTCGCAAAAACCGGCCAGGCCAAAACCAACGCCGTAGGGCAAAGCCGCGATCTCTATCGGTTATATACGGCGACGGCCGCCGGCATGCCCCAGGGCGTGAAGGACGAAGTGATTGCATCGATCAACGCCAACCAGCAGCAAAGCGAGAAAGCCTTCGCCGAATACCGCAAGACCCCGCTGGCCGACGATGAGCGCGCGGCGGGCGACCAGATGGAAAAAGACTGGCCGGCCTACCAGGCACTGGTCCAGAAATACGTCGGCCTCATGAAAGCCGGCGACCTTGATAACGGCCGTGCCTTGTTGTTTGGCGATCTGCAGGCGGCGTTCCGCGTGGTGCTCGATGAATTGACCGTTATGGTTGAGTCCAATAACCGGCAGATCGGCGAAGGCGCCGAGGATGCCGCCCGCATGGAGTCCTCCGCCAAGACCTCGCTGTACATCGGCATCGCTATTGCCTTTCTGGCGGCGATCTTGCTGGGTATGTTCATCAGTCGCCTGATCAGCCGTCCTCTCGCCTATGCGGTCACGAGCGCGCGGAGCATTGCCGGCGGTGATCTGACTCAACAGATTGTCAGCACCGGCCGTGATGAAGCCGGGCAATTGTTGACGGCGCTGGGCGAGATGCAGGGCAGCCTGAAAAGCACCATTCAGCAGATCGCCGATGCGTCCAGTCAACTGGCCTCTGCCGCAGAAGAGCTGACCGCCGTCAGCGATAACGGCAGCCGAGGGTTGGTCCGCCAGAACGACGAGATCCAGCAGGCCGCGACCGCCGTCACGGAAATGACTTCCGCTGTGGAAGAAGTGGCGCGCAACGCCGTGTCGACTTCCGACGCGTCGAGGACTACCAGCAAACAGGCCAGCGAGGGCCGCGACCAGGCCCGTGGCGCGGTCGAAGCCATCAACAGCGCGACCACCGAAATCGCCACCTCGACCAACATGGTCCGCGACCTCGCCGTGCAGGTCCGGGACATCGGCAAAGTGCTGGACGTGATTCGCGGCATCGCCGAACAGACCAACCTGCTGGCCTTGAACGCCGCCATCGAAGCCGCCCGTGCCGGTGAGCAGGGCCGGGGCTTTGCCGTGGTCGCCGACGAAGTCCGGGCCTTGGCCGCGCGCACCCAGGCCTCGACCGGTGAAATCGAAGGCATGATCAACAGCGTCCAGGCCAGCGCCGACCAGGCGGTCGGGGCGATGGGCAAAAGCCAGTCGCTGGTGACCGACACCCAGGCCCTGGCCCAGGCAACGGGCCGCGCCCTGGAGCAGATCGCCGACGGCATCGCCCAGATCAACGAACGCAACATGGTCATCGCCACCGCATCCGAGGAGCAGGCGAATGTCGCGCGCGAGGTGGACCGCAATCTGGTGAACATCCAGGATCTGTCTACCCAGACGGCGGCCGGTGCGCACCAGACCAACGCGTCGACTCAGGACCTTTCCCGCCTGGCGGTTTCGTTCAACACGCTGGTCAGCCGCTTCCGCCTGTAAACGCGCTGCCCGTGATGCCTGCAAATCGCCGGCATCACGGTTGATTCATACAGCGCAGGCGGCCGCCGACGCCGCCTCGCTTCAATTCCTTCGCCGAATGGCCGCCCTGGTCGTTGGCAAACCTTCTCCAAATCGCCGTTTTGCCGTAGCCTTCCGGCAACGTCATGGCGCCCCGCGCGCCTTCTTCAGAGGCAGCTCTCCTTTCTTCATGCGCAAAGTTCTCGGCTCACTTACCGCAGCAGTGCTGGTGATGCTTCTCGTCAGCTACGGGCTGTGGACGGGCAAGCGTCATGTCGGGCACTACCTGACGGACCTGCGCATCCAGTTGGTGATCAACGACGGGCAACCCGGGGAACGCGGCAACCTGCTGGGCATTCAGCCCGAGCTGTTCCCTTCCGATTATTCGAGCGTCAAGCGCCTGCACCGCAAGCTTGCGTCCTATCTGGTGCAGGCTCGCGACCATGGGCTGCTCAACGATAAAACCATCGTGGTGCTGCCCGAGCACGTCGGCACCTGGTTGTTGGCGGTGGACGAAAAAGCCCAGTTCTATCAAGCCACCACCCTCGAAGAAGCAATGAACTGGCTGGCGTTCAGCAACCCGCTGCTGTTCATCGACGCCGTGTTTCACGCGCGGGGAAGCAGCCGTTTCGAGGACGCGCGTTTGCGCATGAAGGCGCACAGCATGGCGCAGGACTATCAAACCGTGTTCGGCGGGCTGGCGAAGGAATTCGGGATAACGCTGGTGGCGGGCTCCATCGTGCTGCCCAGCCCGCAGGTGGAAAACGGTGAACTGCACATCGGCCATGGCGCGCTCTACAACAGCAGCCTGGTGTTCGGCCCTGACGGCCTGCCCTTGGGGCAACCCCAGCGTCAGTTGTTTCCGGGCTGGAATCAGCGGGGTTACATCCGCCCCGGCAAGGACGCGCCGCTCAACGTAGTCGACACCCCCGCCGGGCGACTGGCAACGCTGATTGGCAGTGACAGCTGGTACCCCGACAACTACGCGCGCCTCAATGCCAGCGGCGTCGAGCTGATTGCGGTCCCGGCCTACGTTGCCGGCACGGACGGCTGGTCGCAACCCTGGCGCAGCGACAAGCACGACGCGCTGGCGGCCCATCTGAACCTGGGCGCCAAGCCGATCACCCAGGGCGAAGCCTGGCGTCGATTGGCCCTGACACCGGCCAGCACGGCGAAAGCCGGCGTCAGCGTATTCATGCGCGGCCAGTTCTGGGACCAGGGCAGCGCCGGCCACAGTTTCGCCAGCCGCGACGGGCAGGGCATCGCCGAGCAATCCATCAGCGCCGCCCCGAAAGGCGTCCGCCCCGGTCATGGCGCGCGCCTGATCAATCTTTGGTTGTAACCGATGACCTCCCCTCGCGTGCGTCTGGGCGATCTGTCCGTGGGTTTCGTCCACAGCCTCGCCGATGCTGTTCGCAGCGAAGGCAAGAACCCTCAACCGCTGCTTCAGCAATACGGCCTGGATGCCGCGCGACTGGGTGAGGCCGGCGCCCGGCTGTCGATCCCGCGCTACATGCGCCTGGGCCATGGGGCCATCGAACTCACCGGCGTGCCTGCCCTGGGCCTGCGGATGGGTCAATCGAGTCGTTTGAGCCACGCGGGCCTGGCCGGCATCACCGCCGCGCAGGCGCCCACCGTGCGGGAAGCAGCGCGGACGCTGATTCGTTTTGAAGCGCTGTACGGCTCGAATTATCGCGGCCAGTCGAGCCTGCACGAAGACAGCGCCGGTGCCTGGCTGCGTTTTTACTCGATCAGTCCGTACAACGACTACAACCGCTTCGTGGTGGATTCGATTCTCAGCGGCTGGCTGCATCAGCTGTCGACCCTGAGCGGGACGAAGCTTGTCGCCGAACGTCTGGAGATCGAATTCGACGCCCCCGCCTACGCCGCGGAATACGCCACGCTCTGCGAGCAGCCCGTGAGTTTCGCAGCGGGCGTCAACCAGTTGCGCCTCAACCAGCATCAGCTTGGCCTGCGCAACCCCGACCACGTGCCGAGTACCTGGCGGCATCTGCTGCAGGTGTGTGAACGGGAACTGGAACAGCTCACCCGCACCCGCAGCCTGCGCGAGCGCATCACCCAGTTGCTGGGGCCGTTGTTGAATGGGGGGCGGGAGCCGGATCTGGAAGAAGTGGCCGCGCGACTGAAGCTGCCGACCTGGACCCTGCGCCGCAAGCTGGCGGACGAAGGCACACAGTTTCGCGCGATCCTCAATGACACCCGGCGCGACCTCGCCATGACCTACATTCGGGACACCGAACTGGCCTTTGGCGAAATCGCTTATTTGTTGGGATTTGCGTCGGCCGAAGCCTTTCAGCGGGCCTTCAAACGCTGGACCGAACAGACGCCCGGTGCGTTTCGTCGTAGCCAGCGCCAGTCGCCCTGACTGGCAGGCGTGGGCTTTCTTACAACTCGGTGGCGTCTTCGGCAGGTTCCAGCGGGTCCATCTCGTACGCCTGGTATTCCAGCAGTTCTTCTTGGTACTCGTCCATTTTTGCGCCCTCGTGGCGGGTTCTTGTGATCGATGGTGTTTTTGTGTCGCTGAGTCATTCAGCAACAGATTCACTGACTACGCGCCCAACCCTAAAGTGCCCTCATGAACAAAAAATGAAGGCCCGTTGAACACTAGACGCGCCCGGATAAACGGCAAGTGCCAAGTGATCTCCAAGCCTTCTTTGGGCTCGCCCTCCGTTTTTTTCGGCCTGCCAGTTTTTTAGCGATGACGGGGTTAGCCCCCTTGACGACCTCGCCGTGTTCGCAATAGTCTCGACGCCATGAACGCACCCCAGCATTTCTTCGGCCAGATAATTATTACCGTCATTCCAGTCATGGCGGGTTAGCCGACGTTTGCACCCAACCCGCCCTAGAGGCGGGTTTTTTATCTCTGTCTCCCGGGCCAAAAACCACATCAGGAGCCAGACATGATCATTCGCCCTTCCCTCGCTTTCTTCGCCGCCAACCTGATCATCGCAAGCCTTCCCACGAGGCCCACACGATGAATCAGATGCCAGCCCAGCCGCTCGTTCAGGGCGACTTGCTCAATCACTACGTCAAAAAGATCCTGACCTCCCGCGTGTATGACGTTGCCGTGGAAACCCCGCTGCACGCCGCTCGCCAGCTGTCTGCGCGCCTGGGCAATAACGTGCTGCTCAAGCGCGAAGACCTGCAGCCGGTGTACTCCTTCAAGATTCGCGGCGCGTACAACAAGCTGGCGCAGTTGAGTCCGGAAGAACTGGCGCGGGGCGTGGTGACGGCGTCGGCGGGTAATCACGCCCAAGGCCTGGCGCTGGCGGCGAAGACGCTGAACGTGTCGGCGACCATCGTGATGCCGAAGACCACCCCGGAGATCAAGGTCGAGGGCGTGCGCTCCCGGGGCGGAAAAGTCGTACTCCATGGCGACTCCTTTCCCGAAGCGCTGGCGTATTCGCTGAAGCTGGTCGAGGAACACGGCTACGTCTATGTCCACCCGTATGACGACCCTGACACCATTGCCGGGCAAGGCACGGTGGCAATGGAAATCCTGCGTCAGCATCAGGGCCCACTGGACGCGATCTTCGTCCCGGTCGGTGGCGGCGGGCTGATTGCCGGTATCGCGGCGTACGTGAAATACCTGCGCCCGGAGATCAAGGTGATTGGCGTCGAGCCCGATGATTCCAATTGCCTGCAACAGGCCATGGCCTACGGTGAGCGCGTGGTGCTTCAGCAAGTCGGGCTGTTCGCTGATGGCGTCGCGGTGGCGCAGATCGGGCAGTACACCTTCGACATCTGCAAGGATTACGTCGACGAAGTGATCACGGTCAGCACCGATGAAATCTGCGCGGCGATCAAGGACATCTACGACGACACCCGCTCGATCACCGAGCCCGCCGGCGCCCTGGGCGTGGCCGGGATCAAGAAGTACACCGAACAGTACGAAGTCACCGGGCAGACCTTCGTCGCCATCGATTCCGGCGCCAACGTCAACTTCGACCGCCTGCGCCATGTGGCCGAGCGCGCTGAGCTGGGCGAAGGCCGCGAAGCAATCATTGCCGTGACCATTCCGGAACAGCCGGGCAGCTTCAAGGCGTTTTGCGAGGCGATTGGCAAGCGGCAGATCACCGAATTCAACTACCGCTACCACACCGACCGCGAGGCGCACATCTTCGTCGGTGTGCAAACCCACCCCGACACCGACCCCCGCAAAGCCCTGATCGCAAGCCTCACGGAGCAGGGTTTCCCGGTGCTCGACCTGACCGACAACGAACTGGCCAAACTGCACCTGCGGCACATGGTGGGCGGGCATTCGGAACGGGTCGACGACGAGGTGGTGCTGCGCTTTGAATTCCCCGAGCGGCCGGGTGCGCTATTCAACTTTCTGAACAAGCTGCGCGGGAAATGGAATATTTCGATGTTCCACTACCGCAATCACGGCGCGGCGGATGGCCGAGTGGTGGCGGGGTTGGTGGTGCCGGAGGATGAGCGGCATCTGGTGCCCCAGGCCCTGGCGGAGATTGGGTATCCGTATTGGGATGAAACCAGGAACCCTGCTTACAAGCTGTTTTTGGGGTGATGCGGCTACGAATGACGCCGAAGATCTGCAGGCCCAGCGCACCCTTGTGGGAGCGAGCTTGCTCGCGAAGACTTTAGTACAGCCACTAAACCTCCAGTGGCTGAAATGACCACTTCGTGAGCAAGGTGGAGCACCACCCCAGTCACTTCCACAGGTTTTGCGATTGCTGCACGTGCGGTGTCAGCACGCGGGACATCACCTGGGAAGTAACAGCGCAGCTCACTGCGCCGGCGTTGACTCAACCGCTGGCGCAGCGCTCGGCTCGGTGGTCGTTGCCGGCGCAGGCGTTGTGGCAGGCGCGGCCTCCGCAGGCGTCGCTGTTTCGGCCTTCAACGGCTCCGGTTCGGCAGGCGCAGGCATTGGCTCGCTGCTCTGTTCGGCAGCGGGCGCAGGCTGAGTCGCAGGGGTTGCCAACGGCGCTGGCACAACGGGCGTCGTTGCAGCTGGCGCGGCAGCGGCAGGTGCAGCCGCCGGCTTCTGCTCGGTCAACGCCGCCGGTTTGCCCGGCACCGGCTCAGGCATGCCCAGGTCGGTCTTTGGCTTCTCTTCAATGTGCGCGGCTTTCTTCACTTCAGGCGGCAGGAAGTTTTCCACCAGCCCGAAGAAACGATCATAAAACTTGGACGATGCCACGGTTTCGCTGGCGACCTTGACCATCGAGTCGTCGGTCGAGCCAATCGGCATAGACACCGAGCCCAGCACGCCTACCCCCAGACTCGCGGAGTTGTTGACCTTCTTCAGCGCATAGCGATCCTGCAGCGCATTGGCGAACATGGTGGTCTTGTTGTCGGCACTGCCGTCCGGCGCACACACCACGTTGAAGCTGATCTCCATGTGGGTTTCGCCGGTCTGCTGGAAGCTTTTATGGCCGCTGATCACTTTGGGATCGCTGCTGGTGATGATGTAGCCCTGGCTCAGCAGTGCCCGCCGGGCCGCTTCGCAGGTGGCGGCATCCGACACCGGGTAGTTGCGGGAGAACGTCCCGGCATCGTCGAAATTCTCATGCTCATAGACCGTCGGTTTTTTCGACGAGCAGCCTGCGGCAGCCAGCAGGGTAATGACCCAGCATGCGGTACGAAAGCTCAGTAATTTAGGCATCAAACATCCTGGGGCAATTGGTCGACTGAAAGTGGACCGGAGAAAACGCCGGTAAGTCTGCAACAAGCCTGCCATGGGATCAACGCAGAGTTTGCAACCGTGTGGATACATCGAAAGGGTAACTGTGCACGGGGCCTGCACCCGTGGGCCTGTCCGGGAAGCGCAGGGTGCGCTGATCAGACCGCAAGAGGGTCGGAAAAATCGGCACGCCGGGCCTGGCATCGATCAGTCGACTGCCTCAGGCCCGGCATGCTCTGGGCTTCAGACCTCGCCGTGCACCAATTTCACGCCGAGGAATTCCAGCGCACGCCAGTAGCCGGGGTAAGTTTTGCCGACGCATTCCGGATCCTGAATCCGCACGCCTGCCACCTTCAAGCCGGCCAGCGCGAAACACATGGCAATGCGGTGGTCGGAGTGCGTGTTGATCAAGGCGTCGCTGCTGGTCCCCGCCAGACTCGGATCAGACGCAACGAGTAAGTCATCCCCTTCTACCGAGGCCAGTCCGGGGCGGACCTGATTCAGGCCATCGTGCAGCGCCTGAACGCGATCGCATTCCTTGACTCGCAGGTTAGCCAGATCGACGAAGCGCACCGGCGTCTCGTTGAAAGCTGCCAGCACCGCCAGTGTAGGAATCGCGTCCTGCATCTGTGAGCCATTGATGACCGCAGGCATCTTCGGAAACTGCGCGATCACTTCCATGGCCTTGGCGTCTGGCTGAGTGAACGCCTCCCCCGCCACGCCCAGGTCGATCTTGCCGCCGGTCAATGCCTCGGCAGCCCACAAATAAGTCGCGGCCGATGCGTCGGGCTCAATCTGGTAATCGCAGGCGGTGTAACCCGTCGGCGCAACGCGCCACAACGCATCATCCAGCACCTCGACCTCGGCCCCGAACGCACGCATGCAGGCGATGGTCAGGTCGATGTAGCCACGGGCGCCGATCTCCTTGCCGGTCAGCGCCACTGCAATCGGCGCATCGCCACAGGCCGCCACCATCAACAGGGCGGAAACGTACTGACTCGACAGGCCGCCGTCGATTTCAAAGCGAGTGGCGGTGATCGAACCGGTCCCGTGCACCACCACCGGCGGACAACCGGTGGCGCTTTCCGCGTTCAAGCCGCCTTTGCGCAGTGCCTCCAGCAACGGGCCGATCGGGCGCTTCTGCATGTAGTGATCGCCGTCCAGCGTAACGCTGCCATTCACCGTGCACACGGCCGCTGTCAGGAATCGTACCGCGGTCCCGGCATTGCCGAGGAACAGCGCGTCTTGCGGCGCCTCAAGATGCCCGCTGCTGGTGACGACGAAGCTGGTGTCGTCTGGCTCGTCGATGGTCACGCCCATCTGCCGCAGGGCGTTGGACATGTGACGGGTATCGTCGCTTTTCAGTGCACCGCGCAAATGGCTGGTGCCCTTGGCGAGGGCTGCCAGGAGCAGCGCGCGGTTGGTGATGGACTTCGAGCCGGGCGGCGACACATGGCCCGTCAGCGGTACGCCCGGCGGGATGACAGTGATGGTTTGGTTCATGCCCATGGTCCAGCTCTCCAAATTCGAAATCAGGCACCGCACAGCGCCGCGTTTACAGCCGGCGATGATGGCATTTATCGCCGGGCTGTGCAGCATCCAGCGCGACAGGCGATGCTTTCGCCAAATCGCAGGCACAAAAAAAGCGATCCAGGGATCGCTTTCTCTGTTGCTTCAAGGCGTTCAAGGACCGCGAAGCTATGTATGGCGCAGCGGACGGGACTCGAACCCGCGACCCCCGGCGTGACAGGCCGGTATTCTAACCGACTGAACTACCGCTGCTTGTCGCACAGATTTGCATCTGCTTAACGCTGTTGAAACCGACCCTTGGGCCTGCTTCGTAAAACACTGACCGAAAACCTTGGTTTTCAATCTCAAACCGGGAAACCCCAATTCGGAAAATGTGGCGCAGCGGACGGGACTCGAACCCGCGACCCCCGGCGTGACAGGCCGGTATTCTAACCGACTGAACTACCGCTGCGCATTGCGTGGACTTTCGTCCTGCTGAATCTCAGTATCCTTCAGCGTCTGATGCTGCTGTGAAACACTCAACGATGGTGGGTGATGACGGGATCGAACCGCCGACCCTCTGCTTGTAAGGCAGATGCTCTCCCGGCTGAGCTAATCACCCTTGCTTCGCTGAGGCCGCGAAATTTACGCAGGTGACGAACCTAAGTCAATAGCCCGCTTGAAGTTTTTTTAAAAAGAGCGATTTTTAGCAGCAAGCACGAAGCTGCACATCAGGAACAAAAAAGCGAGCCCCGAGGCTCGCTTTCTTGTTCAGGCACCTGCTTACAACGCAGCCAGACCCCGCGCGAGATCCGCCTGCAGGTCAGCGACGTCTTCCAGCCCTACCGCAACGCGGATCAGGCTGTCACGAATACCGGCGGCTTCACGTTCCTGCGGCGACAGCCGACCGTGGGACGTGGTGCTCGGGTGGGTGATGGTGGTCTTGGTGTCGCCCAGGTTGGCGGTGATCGAGATCAACCGCGTGGCATCGATGAAGCGCCACGCGCCATCCTTGCCACCCTTCACTTCAAAGCTCACCACCGCGCCGAACGCCTTCTGCTGACGTTTGGCCAACGCGTGCTGCGGGTGGCTCTCGAGACCGGAGTAATGCACCTTCTCGATGCCCTCCTGCTGTTCGAGCCACTGCGCCAGTTCAAGGGCGCTCTGGCAATGGGCACGCATGCGGATGTTCAGGGTTTCGAGCCCCTTGAGGAAGAGCCAGGCGTTGAACGGGCTCAGGCTCGGGCCCGCGGTGCGCAGAAAACCGACGACTTCTTTCATCAGTTCGCTGCGACCGACCACCACGCCACCCATGGCGCGGCCTTGACCGTCGATGAACTTGGTCGCCGAGTGCACGACCACGTCCGCCCCCATACGCAGCGGCTGCTGCAGGGCCGGTGTGCAGAAGCAGTTATCGACCACCAGCAGCGTGCCCTTGGCGTGGGCGATTTCCGCCAGCCCGCTGATGTCGACCAGCTCCGCCAACGGGTTGGACGGTGATTCGACGAACAGCATCTTGGTATTCGGTTTGATCGCCGCGTCCCAGCCGGACAATTCGGCGAGGGGGACGTAATCGACCTCGACCCCGAAGCGCTTGAAGTACTTTTCAAACAGGCTGATGGTCGACCCGAACACGCTTTTCGACACCAGCACATGGTCGCCGGCGCTGCAAAAGCTCATCACCGTAGCAAGAATGGCGGACATCCCGGTAGACGTCGCCACCGCCTGCTCACCGCCTTCCAGTGCGGCCATACGCTCTTCAAACGAAGCCACTGTCGGGTTGGTGTAGCGCGAATAGACGTTGCCGGGGATCTCTCCGGCGAAGGTCGCGGCCGCCTCGGCTGCCGTGCGGAACACGTAGCTGGAGGTGAAAAACAGTGGATCGCTGTGTTCGCGTTCCGGCGTGCGGTGCTGACCGGCACGAACCGCGAGGGTGTCGAAACCGACGCCCTCGAGATCGCTGTCCAGTCGACCGGCATCCCATTCCTGAGTCATGCCGCCTGCTCCTTGTCTGGATTAGTTGTTGTACAGATCGATGATCGCGCTCACCGCCTGAGTCTTGACCTTGGAGGCGTCATTGCGCGCCTGCTCGATCTTGTTCAGGTAGTGCTCGTCGATGTCACCGGTCACGTACTTGCCGTCGAAGACCGAACAGTCGAAATTGTCGATCTTGATCTTTTTGCTGCCACTCACCGCCTCGATCAGGTCATTCAAGTCCTGATAGACCAGCCAGTCGGCACCGATGAGGTCGGCCACGTCCTGGGTGGAACGGTTGTGAGCGATCAGCTCGTGGGCACTCGGCATGTCGATGCCGTAGACGTTGGGGAAGCGCACGGCCGGGGCCGCGGAACAGAAATAGACGTTCTTGGCGCCGGCTTCACGGGCCATCTGGATGATCTGCTTGCACGTGGTGCCGCGCACGATGGAGTCGTCCACCAGCATCACGTTCTTGCCACGGAATTCCAGCTCGATCGCATTGAGCTTCTGGCGCACGGATTTTTTCCGCGCGGCCTGGCCCGGCATGATGAAGGTGCGGCCGATGTAGCGGTTCTTGACGAAGCCTTCGCGGAATTTCACGCCCAGGTGGTTCGCCAGTTCCAGCGCCGCCGTGCGGCTGGTGTCCGGGATCGGGATGACCACGTCGATGTCGTGATCAGGACGCTCGCGCAGGATCTTGTCGGCCAGCTTCTCGCCCATGCGCAGACGCGCCTTGTAGACCGAGATGCCGTCGATGATCGAGTCCGGGCGCGCCAGATAGACGTGTTCGAAGATGCACGGGGCGTATTTCGGGTTGGTGGCGCACTGACGGGTGTGCAGCTTGCCGTCTTCGGTGATGTACACCGCTTCACCCGGGGCCAGGTCGCGGATCAGGGTGAAACCGAGCACGTCCAGCGAAACGCTCTCGGACGCGATCATGTACTCCACGCCTTCGTCGGTATGACGCTGACCAAAGACGATCGGGCGGATGGCGTCCGGGTCGCGGAAGCCGACGATGCCGTAACCGGTGATCATCGCCACGACCGCGTAACCGCCACGGCAACGCTTATGCACGTCGGTGACGGCCGCGAAAATGTCTTCCTCAGTTGGCTGCAACTTGCCGCGCACGGCCAGCTCGTGGGCGAACACGTTGAGCAGGACTTCAGAGTCGGAGTTGGTGTTGACGTGGCGCAGGTCGGATTCGTAAATCTCCTTGGCCAACTGCTCGACGTTGGTCAGGTTGCCGTTGTGCGCCAGGGTGATGCCGTAAGGCGAGTTGACGTAGAACGGCTGGGCTTCGGCTGACGTGGAGCTGCCTGCCGTTGGATAACGTACGTGACCAATGCCCATGTGCCCGACCAGACGCTGCATATGGCGTTGGTGGAACACGTCCCGAACCAGACCGTTGTCCTTGCGCAGAAACAACCGGCCGTCATGGCTGGTCACGATACCGGCAGCGTCCTGGCCGCGGTGCTGGAGGACGGTGAGCGCGTCATAAAGCGCCTGATTGACGTTCGACTTGCCGACGATACCGACGATGCCACACATGCGACACAACCCCTACTTAGTGGAACTGGATTTACCGAACACTTCCGGCGGCGTTGTAGGCGGCAGGAGGTGATCCTTGAACGGGATGTCAACAGGTACGCTGACTCCGCTGGCTAGCCACTTGCTGGACATCCCGAGAATCAGGTTTTTCGACCAGTCAGCGACCATGACAAATTGCGGGAGCAGCCTCGACTGCTGCCACCATTGATCCTGTTGCACCGGGCCCAGGCTCAACAGCCCGACCGCGACGACAACCAGCAAGGCTCCGCGCGCCGCGCCGAAGACCATGCCCAGAAAACGATCGGTCCCGGACAGCCCGGTGACGCGAATCAGTTCTCCAATCAGAAAGTTGACCATGGCGCCGACCAGCAGTGTGGCGACGAAAAGAATGGTGCAGCCCGCAATCACGCGCGCCGAAGGTGCTTCGATGTAGTTGACCAGATACTGGGCCAGCGATCCGCCAAACATCCAGGCGACGGCACCTGCGATGATCCACGTCAGCAAGGACAGTGCTTCTTTGACGAAGCCGCGCTTGAGACTGATCAAAGCGGAGATGGCGACAATTGCAATGATCGCCCAGTCAACCGGAGTAAATGACACGTCGCAGCCTACAGACTGATAAGGCGGCGGATTTTAGCAGAGCACTCGCCTGCCGGTAAGCAGCGATTGCGGATGAAGGCCAATTAAGGCGAACTATTGGACTTTGTTCGAGGTCGGGGCGGGTTGAACCCTAAATCGAGGGTGTCAGATCCGGCCCCGGGCAGACGCAACGAAACTTACTTACGCTCCGGCTGGAAGCGCACGACGATGCCTTTGATTTTCTGCTGCTTTTCCAGCGTGTCACGCAGACGATCGGCCTCGGCACGCTCGATCACCGGGCCCACGAAGACACGGTTCACG
This sequence comes from Pseudomonas sp. PS02290, assembly GCF_029960075.1. Lineage (NCBI taxonomy): Bacteria > Pseudomonadati > Pseudomonadota > Gammaproteobacteria > Pseudomonadales > Pseudomonadaceae > Pseudomonas > Pseudomonas sp. PS02290. The sequence continues at coordinate 1,195 of NZ_JASCOY010000045.1, read as the reverse complement.
CCATCGGAGGTGCGGATGTAGGCGTTGTAGCCCTGAGTGCGCAGGGTCTTCTGCAGATTGTCGGCGTTGGCGCGGTTGGACAGGCTCGCCAGTTGCACCGACCACGTGACCGACAGACCATTTGCATCGACTCGGCTGGTGTCAGCCGCCGATGCGACGGGTGTTGGCGCTTGAGCGGGTGCAGGTGTCGGCGCCGGAGCAGGTTTCGCGGGCGCGGTCTGAACGGCCTTAGGCGCAGCAGCCACAGGCTTGGAAGGCGCTGGCGCAATGGGCATTGCCGGCGGCTGCTGACTGGTGCGCTGCTGAACGGGCTGAGCAGTATGGGTGGACTGAGCAGGCTGGGTCAGTTCGTCATCGGTCGGCACGGGCTCCTGCGGCAATGGCTGCTGTTCAGGCACGCTGACCGGCTCGACCTTGATCGGCGAGGTGGCCGGCGCTTGCGGAGCGGCAGGCGCATCGACCTGCACACGGCGGGCTTCGTCCTGACGCGAAAACAGCATCGGCAGAAAAATCACCGCGATGGCAATCAGCACCAACGCTCCCACCATGCGCTGTTTGTACGCTTTATCCAGCAAAGCCATGTGTCACTTCCTCCGTGACGCGCCAGCAAGCCATTCCAGGGCCTCGGCTACGCAGTAAAAAGACCCGAACAGAACAATCTCGTCGTCGGCTGTCGCGTGGGCGCACTGGGCTTCAAGCGCCAGCGCGATACTCGGGTGAGACGTCACGCGAGCGCCAAGGTTCTGCAACGCCTGTTCGATCTCTTGTGCCGGACGACTGCGCGGCGTTGGCAGCGGCGCCACGGCCCAGCTGCTGAACGTTTCGATCAACTCCGCCAGAACGCCTTGCAGGTCCTTGTCATTGAGCAGACCGAACACCGCCAGCCGCTTGCCTGCCACCGGTCGCTGATTCAGGCGCTGGGCGAGAAACGTTGCCGCATGGGGGTTATGGCCGACATCCAGCAGAAGGCTCAGCGATTTGCCCTGCCAGTCGATGCTGCGACGATCAAGGCGACCAGTGACGCGCGTGTTGACGAGCGCATCGCGAAGGGTCGCCTCATCCCACGGCAAATCCAGCAGCAGGTAGGCCTGCAGCGCCAGGGCCGCGTTCTGCATGGGCAGGTCGAGTAACGGCAGCGAATGCAGTTCGACTTTCCGGCCGTTTGCGTCGGTGCCCGACCAGTCCCAACCCTGTC
>NZ_JASCOY010000044.1:0-44637 GCF_029960075.1 Pseudomonas sp. PS02290 | reverse complement strand
CCACCGCTGTTAATGCCCTGGGGGGGGGGGGGGGCGGTGCCCCCCCCCCCCCCCGGCGCTGATGTTTCATTGACTACCGGGCCATTCAGAGAGCTGCTGACTTTGGGCGCTGGAACAACGCTTTACTGCCAGCAGCATCCTGCTAAGAGGCGTGTGTTTCGGGAAGAGGCTCTTTCACCGGGCGGATCCTGAACCAGATAGAGTACATGGCCGGCAGGAAGACCAGGGTTATGACGGTTCCTCCCAGAGTACCGCCTATCAAGGTGTAGGCCAGGGTGCCCCAGAACACTGAATGGGTCAGCGGGATGAATGCCAGGATCGCTGCCATTGCCGTAAGCAATACCGGCCGTGCTCGCTGCACCGTGGCCTCGACCACGGCGTGAAACGGGTCAAGACCTTGCTTTTCGTTGTGGTCGATCTGTCCGATCAGGATCAAAGTGTTGCGCATCAGAATGCCGGACAAAGCGATCAGCCCTACCAGGGCATTAATGCCGAAAGGCTGGTTGAACAAGAGCAAGGCAGGCACTACCCCGACCAGTCCAAGCGGTGCGGTCAGGAAAACCATCACCATCGCGGACATGGACCGTACTTGGATGATGATGATCAGCAGCGTGACGGCAATCATGATCGGAAACAGCGGCAGCAACGCTACGGTGGCCTTCGCCGACTCCTCGATAGAACCGGCCTGCTCGATCCGATACCCGTCTGGAAGGCTGGCGATGATGGGCTGCAACTCGCTTGCGATCTCGGAAGAAACGTCCGGCGGCTGCAGGTCCTCTGCAATATCGCCGCGCACGGTGATGGTTGGCATGCGGTCACGGCGCCGAAGAATGGGATCCTCCATGCGCACACTGGCCTCGCCTATCTGGGAAAGCGGGATCCGCTGACCTGCCGAACCTGTCAGAGTGAAGCCCTCAATCTTTGCAGGATCGAGCCGGATACCGCCTGCTGCCCGCCCGATCACCTCCACCGAACGGATATCTTCACGAACAGCCGTTATCGGTACACCCGAGAGTAAAAACTGCAGCTGCTGGGCAACTGCGCTGGACGTAAGCCCCACTGCCTGCAACCGGTCCTGATCCAGAGAGAAATGCAGCGTCGGCACCCTTGGGCCCCAATCGCTATTGACCGTGCGCATCATAGGGTTTGCCTGCATGACGCTTTGCACCCGCCCCGCGATCTCACGCAATTTATCGGGATCTGGTCCAATCACCCGGTATGCGACAGGAAAGGGCGAATAAGGGCCGAAGACAAGCTGAGTCGCTCGAACGCGCGCTTCGGACGCGAGCCCTTCAGCGACCGCTTGCCGAATATGCAACTTGAGCGCTTCGCGCGCCTCCTGGCTGTCCGTGAGCACGACGATTTTTGCAAACGATGGATCCGGTAACTCAGGCGCCATTGCCAGGTAAAACCGCGGGGAACCCTGCCCGATATAGGAGGTTACGATTTTCGCGGCATTCTGCTGTCGGAGCCATGCCTCGATCTTCGCCGTCGTCGCACTGGTCTGTTCAATCGAGGTGCCATAGGGCATTTGCACCTCGATCAATACTTCAGGACGATCAGAGGTTGGGAAAAACTGCTTTTTGACCAGTCCCATTCCCACAATGGCCACGGCAAATATCAGAACGACCCCACCCGCCACCCACCATTTATGCCCGATCACGCGGGTCAACACCCGACGGAAACGGTCGTAATGCCGCGTGTCATAGATCGCGGCATGCCCACCTTCCACCGGTTTGATCTCGGGCAGCATCTTCACACCCAGATAAGGCGTGAAGACCACAGCGACTACCCAGGAGGCAATCAGAGCAATGCCTACGATCCAGAACATGTTGCTTGTGTATTCGCCGGCCGTTGACTGTGCAAAACCGTTGGGCATAAAGCCAACCGCCGTGACTAAAGTGCCGGCCAGCATGGGCGCTGCAGTGTGGCTCCAGGCGTAGGCCGATGCCTTGATGCGGTCATAGCCCTCTTCCATTTTCACCACCATCATTTCGATAGCGATAATGGCGTCATCCACCAACAGGCCAAGCGCCAGGATCAGAGAGCCCAGGGTAATCCGGTCAAAATTCTTGCCCGAGGCTTCCATGACCACAAACACGATCGCCAGTGTGAGCGGCACTGCCGCCGCTACGACGACACCCACGCGCCAACCCATGCTGAGGAAGCAGACCAGCATCACCACGAGCAGCGCGACGAAGAATTTGATCATGAACTCGTCAACGGCCGAGCTGATGTTCACTGATTGGTCGGTGACCTTCGAAAGCCCCATTCCCAGAGGCATGCCCTGGTTGATTTTGACCGTTTCGGCATCCAGCGCCTTGCCAAGGTCCAGCCCGTTCCAGCCATCACGCATGACGATGCCTAACAACAAGGCAGGCTCACCCTGGTTGCGGACCATAAAGGTCGCGGGGTCCTCATACCCACGCTCAACAGTCGCCACGTCTGACAGCTTCAACGTTCTAGCCTGCACGACGATCGGGGTATTGCGGATACTGTCGAGCTTGTCGAAAGCGCCATCCAGGCGCAAGAGCACTTGGGGCCCGCTGGTTTCAATCGAACCGGCCGGGGTCAAGGCATTCTGGCTGTTCAGTGCAGCGAAAATATCCTGGGGAGCAATACCCAGCGTGGCCAGCCGCTCATGGGAGAACGACACGAAGATGCGCTCGGTCTGCTCGCCGATAATGTTGATCTTTTTGACGCCCGGCACATGCAGCAGACGCTGGCGCAGCGATTCGCCATCGCGCACCAATAAACGTTGGGGCTCCCCTTTGGCCTTGAGCGCAAACAACGCGAAGGTCACGTCCGAGAACTCATCGTTGACCATCGGGCCAATCACGCCCGCAGGCAGCGATTTGGCCGCATCACTCAGCTTTTTACGCGCTTGGTAGAATTCTTCCTGCACCTCGGAGGGCGGGGTTTTATCCAACAGCGAAACGATGGTGAAGGCCATGCCTGGGCGGGTGTAGGTCTCGCTGCGGTCATACCACTTCAATTCCTGCATGCGTTTTTCAAGGGGCTCGGCCACCTGATCCTGCATCTCTTGCGCGGTCGCACCCGGCCATACAGAGATGACGGTCATCTGTTTGACGGTGAACGGCGGGTCTTCTGCACGGCCCAGTTTGAAAAAAGAAAGCGTCCCCGCGATGCCGATCAACAAAATGAGAAACAGTGTGATGGACCGTTCGCGAACGGCCACTGCAGAAAGATTGAAACGGGACGCGCTCATGGTCGCTCCCCGTTGATACCGTCACCCGGCTGCTGGACCAGCACTTGCTCACCTTCGTGAAGTAAATGCGCTCCCAAGGCAACAATCTGTTCACCAGGCTTGACGCCGCCACTCACCGTCGCCGAGTCATCGCTCAAACCCAGCAGTTGAACCGCACGCCAGGAGACGGTCGCCGGCGTTCCCCCTACCACCCAAACGCCAGGGCCCTTGCCCGAGTCGTAGATGGCTGCCATTGGAACCGCGAGCGCAGGCTGGGCAGCCTTGCCGTCCGAGAGACGCAGCGTAACGGTAGACCCCAGCGGCGCGTTGGCGTCATCAAGCACATACCGTGCTTCGAATGTACGCGTGAGCGGATCGGCTGCGTCAGACAGCAGCCTGAGCCTGGCAAGGATGACCTTCGTATCGCTGCCGTAGAATTTAGCCTGAGCCAGGTCGCCGATGGCGGGCCGCACGGTTTCGGGCAAGTGAATAATGGCCTCGCGAGGCCCCGCCTTTGCCAGCCTTGCGACGGGTTGACCTGCGCTGACAACTTGCCCGGGCTCTGCCAGCGTTTCAACCACCACACCGTCGGCGTCGGCCAGCAAAGTGGCGTAGCCCGTGGCATTGCGCGCGACATTGGCCTGAGCTTGGGCGGCATTCAGTTCCGCCTTGGCCGTGTCGGCCATGGACTTGATCCGGTCGTATGCCGAGGCGGAAATCGCGCCTGCGGCAACCAGATCGCGATTCCGTGCTTCCTCATCGGCCGTTTGTTTGGCGCGCGCACCGGCGGCCGCAACGGCCTGCGTTTGGGCTTGCGTCTGAAGGCCCAGGTCGATGGGATCGAGGCGCATCAGGGGCTGTCCCCGTTTGACTGGCTGCCCCGTGTCAACCAGGCGCTCCAAGACCTTCCCCGACACACGAAAGCCCAAATCGCTTTGGACGCGAGCGACCACAACACCGCTAAACGATCGCGATGCCCCATCGGCGCTTGCAACAATGGCGGTTCTTACCAAAGGTGGCTGGGTTCGCGGATCGCGTTCGCTCGACGACTCACCACACGCAGTCAATACGAACGGAATTAAGCAAACGGCAATGGTTGCAGATCTGGACCGACGCATGGGATCCCTGGCTCATATCAAGTGGACAGGGAAGTGATTCTCTATAAAGTGACCAATTTAGTCAATGGTCACAGAGTTATGGAGCCAAGCTTCTTAGTATCAGCGCGGACAGATGCACCGGGGCGGTGGCCACAATGTCCAGGTTGTATTGCAACTGGACCGGGCTGATGTAGGGACGCATGACCAGATGGATCGCCTGAACGGCATCATCCAACGGGGTCTTTCGCTCGAACTCCCCAGACTGTCGTCCTTCGAGAACAATCTCCCGAACCAGCATTCCCAGGCGCTCGTCATGTGCCACAGCAGAGGGCCACTGGTCTCGCCCCGCCACAGCGGCGATGTCATAGAGCTTGCGGTCGTGGAAAAACAGATCACTCCCAGCCTCTACAAGCGCGCGGAACATGCGCCGCAGCTTCTCGGAGGCTGTTGGCGCATCCGAGATCGCCGACTCTACGATGGCCATGATCATCGCCAGCCGGTTGGCGCAAATCACCTCACCGATAGCCTGCTTGGAGTCAAAGAATTTGTAGATGTAGGCTTTGGAGAATCCAATGGCCTTGGCCAGATCGGAGACCGTGGTCTTCTCATATCCGTAGTGGCCGAAGTGCTGAGTGGCCGCTTCCACAACCTGGTCACGAACGCTATGGTCCGATGGCCCGCGAGGGGGCGTTGTTTTCATTTGATTAGTCATGTTTCCAGCTTAGCTCCACGAGCCCTGATTGACAACGAGTAACCATATCGTGATATCGTCACAGCCTACCTCAGATCAGGGAAAATTCAATGCGCTCGCTCTCTGTGTACGCACTGGTCATCAGTACCAGCCTACTGGCGAGCTGCGCAGTGGGCCCGGATTATCTACGTCCACAAGCACCGATCAAAGACCGTTATCTGACGCAACCTGGTCTCGAAACCAATACTACCGTGGGTTCTGCAAGCAATGTCGTTTGGTGGCAGGGTTTCGATGACCCCTTGCTCAGTGATTTAGTCTCGCGGGCTCTTGCGAAAAATCTGAACCTGGCTCAATCCGACGCTCAACTCACCCAGGCGCGGGCAAAACTCGGTTTTGCGAAAGCGGCGCTTCTGCCCTCCGGGAACATTAGCGCCCAGGCGGCACGCTCATATCAGTCGGTAGAGACACCGCTAGGCCAGGTCCTGGACTCCACGCCAGGCTATGATCGCTATGGCAATTCCTACGAAGCTGACCTCGGTGCCAGCTGGGAACTGGATGTGTTCGGCGGGCTGCGCCGCAGCAGGGAGGCAGCATTGGCCGAGTATCAGGCGTCTGAGGCAGGCGTCAGTGCAGCGAAGCTTGCAGTCGCGGCCCAAACGGCTGATACCTACATTACTGTCCGTGGCCTGCAGGCCCGCCTGGCTATAGCCGGCGAGCAAGTCAAAACGCAGGAAGATCTGTTGGAGAAGGTTCATCTTCTATACGGCAAGGGGCTGACTCCAGAGTACCAAGTGCGTCAGACCCAAGGCGAGCTTGCACAGGCGCAGGCGAGCGTGCCAGTTCTGCGCGCGGCGCTTGATGCGGCTATGAATGGGCTGGACATCATGCTTGGCGTGCCCCCTGGTACCAATCGTCAAAATTTGGCGACAGCCCAAGGCATCCCGCGCCCTCCGCATCTCACGTCGACCGGCACACCCGCCGACCTTCTGCGCCGCAGGCCCGACCTCATCGTGGCAGAGCGTCGGCTCGCCGCTTCGAGCGCCCGGATTGGAGCGGCCGTGAGCGAGTACTACCCAAAGTTTTCCTTTAGTGCGTTGGTCGGGAGTGCGACAGCAGTCTCCAGCGGCAATCTGTTCAGCAGCGGAGCGAACCAATCGGCAGGCATTCTAGGGCTGCGCTGGAGACTGTTCGATTTTGGCCGGGTAGACGCTCAAATCGAGCAAGCCAGGGGCGGAGAAGCTGAAGCGTTGGCTGCTTATCGGCAATCGGTCTTGCAGGCCACTGCCGATGTTGAAAGCGCTCTCTCCGCCCTGGCCAATCGAGAAGATCAGGCTGCAACGCTGACCAGAGGTGAAATCGCACTCACCGCCGCCAGACAATCTTCATTAACGGGATATCAAAAAGGCGCGGTCAGCTTGATTGAAGTGCTGCGCGCCGATGAAAAGCTGCTGCTGACATCCGATGCTCGCGCCCAGGCGCAGACAGAGTCGGCGCGCTCGGCCGTCGCCGTATTCAAAGCACTTGGTGGCGGATGGCAACCGACGCAGCCCGTCGTTGGCGCTCGATAGTCCTTGGAGAGCACGCCTATGCCGCTTCGCTGAGATCCCTATAGGTCAGCAGGCACCTACCTGAACGTCATACCCTGCCCCGAAGTCATAAAAACATTTCAGCCACGCCCATCAAGGTGCCTTATGCGTTTGATACCCGAACTGAACAGCGAAGCTCACGTGCTGATTTGCGGCGCCAGTCGAGGTATCGGCCTGGCACTCTGTGCGGCATTGCTGGCTCGCGATGATGTGGCTCAGGTGTGGGCAGTATCGCGAAGCGCCACCACCTCCACAGAGCTGGCAACCCTTGCAGCGCAATACGGCGACCGTCTGAAACCTGTCGACTGCGACGCGCGTAATGAGCAATCCCTCGAAGCGCTCGTGAGCGAAACGCTTGCAGGCTGCGAGCAACTGCACCTGGTTATCAGTGCGCTGGGCATTCTTCATCAGGACGGCGCCAGAGCAGAAAAGGGGCTGGCACAGCTGACCCTTGCAGGCCTGCAAGCGAGCTTCGCGACCAACACCTTTGCGCCGATCCTGCTGCTTAAACACCTGCTTCCGTTATTGCGCAAACAGCCTGCTACGTTCGCGGCGCTCTCCGCGAGGGTTGGCTCAATCGGCGATAACCGATTGGGTGGCTGGTACAGCTACAGAGCCAGCAAATCGGCGCTCAACCAGTTACTGCACACCGCCAGTATCGAATTGAAACGCCTGAACCCTGCCTCTACTGTCCTGGCCATACACCCGGGCACGACCGACACGGAGCTGTCTCGGCCCTTCCAGGCGAACGTGCCTGAGGGCCAACTGTTCGAACCGGCGTTCTCGGCGGACCGCATTCTTGAGGTGGTCGGCGCACATGGGCCGGCCGACAGCGGGACCTTTTGGGACTGGAACGACAAACCTATTGTCTGGTGACGTGTTCCACTGGCGAAGACATGACTTCGATCATTACTTCGCCAACGCTTTCACCAAGGCTGGCGTCACGTAATGCGGGCCATCGAACAGGTACAGCGGATAGCCGTCGTAGGCGGCCAGCTGCGGTTTGAGCTCGGCGGCCGTTGCGGAGCGGAAACCGCCGCCGTAGTTGGGGCGGAAGGCTTCGACGATGATGCGCACGCGGTCCTTGCCCAGGCGTTCGCGCAGGGTGTCGGCGTAAGTGCGGGCGACCGGTGCGGTGCGGGCGTAGACGCCGACCCCATCCTGGAAGAACACGCCGATGTCGTCTGGCAGCCATTGCTTGAGCCAGTCTGCTGTGGCGGCCGGGCCGATGTTGGCGCCGTCATACACGCTGATCCACAACGGCCGCGGAAGCTTGGCCAGCAGCGCGGGCAGCTCCTTGGCGCGGGTCCAGCTGGGGTCGACTTCGGCCGGGAAGTAATAGCCCGTCACGTGCAACAACGTCGGCAGTCTGGCGATGCGCTCCGAGACGGCAGCCAGTTGCTCGATGTTGTCCCGGGAGCGGTTCTCGCTGAAATATCCGGCCAGGCCGATGATTACATCCTGGGCCCAAGGCTCTTTGGCAATACGTGCCCAATCAGGCAGCACCGGTACGTTCGGCAGACCGGTGCCTGGCACGAACGCCTGATCGTCGACCACTGTCCATTGCACCAGCAATTCCCTGGCACCGATCTGGTCCCATTGCCCCTTGATGCCGACTGTTTTGTTATCGGGCTGCCAGACAATTCCAACGATGCCCGGGTCCAGCCGTTTTTGCGTGGTGGCGTAAAACATGGCGGTGCCTGTGACCAGTGTCGCTGCAAGCAGCAGAACACCTAGAGTGGCACGCCGGGGGGTCCTGCCGAGAACTTTCAAGGAAGCGCCTTTTTGATGCGCTGGCGCCACTGGCCCAACGACGTCACTCCCTTGGCATTCCACTGGGCGGCTGCATCGGGGCCGAGGTGGAACTGGCCCTCGTTGAATTGCCACACGATCACCTGCGGCTTGTGCTGAGCAAAGTCCGGTGATTCCAGGTACTGCAGCAGTGTCGCCCAGGGGCCGACGTCGCCGGGGTTCCAGGTCAGTGTGACCTGGCGGTCCAGGGCGTTGGACAGTTTCTGCGTATAGCCAAGGTAAGGCTGCACGAAGCTGTTGCCGATGACCTGAACAGGTGCCGGGGCGTCGTCGATCAGCAGGTCTTTCTCGACCTGATGGCGCACGGTGTAAATGTCTCGGCCGATGGCCTTGCGCTTGATGGACGGCAGAAAGTTGCTGGCCAGATCGCCGAAGGCGCGCCTGTCGAACCATTCCCCCAGCACTGCACCGCCGCCGGGCTCACCCTCCAGGCGATAGCGTGCGGTGATCAGTTTCGCAGTGGCATCGGCTGTGTTTTCAGCGCTCCAGGCGGTCCAGTGGTAGTCGGCCCGGTAAAACGCCGTCTGCTTGCCTTGCTCGGTGGCTTGCAGTATCGGCTTGATGTTCAGGGTCGTCAGGCCAGCCTTGGCCAGTTCGCCTTGCAAACGGTCATAGCGCTGCACCACGGCCGGGCTCAACGGATGGTCGGCGGGTAGCCGTTGGGCGTAGAACGGCGCTTTCATCGGCACCACCAGCACCACGAGGGCGATTTTCTCCCGTTCAAGTTGCTGCTGGACGTCCTTGATCAGGGCGATGTCGCGCGCAATGCCGGGGTTATCGACGGTGTTCAGGCTTTCCCACGCAGGAAATAACCAGCCGCCCTGCCCGGTGATCACTGCCGAATCGGCCTGGGCAGCGGTGCCGGACAGGCTCAGCAGCGCGCCGGCGATCAAGCCGGATACCGAAGGGCGGCGCAGGATGTGGCGAGGTTTTACTAGGAAGGTCATGGGGCAGTCTGGTCAACGAGGCCGATCAGGCGGGGGGTCTGGCGTGAGCCGACCAGGAACAGGCTGTAACGGTCACCGGCCTTGAAGGGCTCAAGCTTGAGCGGCAGGCTGGCGCTTTGATCGCAGCTGGCAATCAGGGTCGCCTGCACCGGATTGATGGTGCGCTGCGCCTGGCCATTGAGCGGCAGCTGGCTGAACACGCTGGAGCCGTTGGCCAGCTTGATCTCGGCTTTGTCACAGCCGGCGCTGAGGTTGTAGACGTTGAGTTCGGCGCGCAAGTCTTTGCCCCGCGGCTGCGGGTCGATCACCACCCGGGGGGCGGCCGCTGGATCACTGTTCAGAATCACCGTGACAAAGGCGTTTTTCGGCACGTTCAGGCCCTTGAGCTCACGCTGGTTGACCGTAATGCGCAGCGGTTGCCGCGAATCCACCACCTGGAAAGGACTGGCCACCACCGACTGCGCAGACAGGGCAACGCCGGGCTTGTTGTCCACGCTCACTTGCACGGCGCCGTCGGCGGGATTGACCACCCGCACCCAAGCCGAGCCTTCCGGCAGTTTCGGCGCATAGAGTTGAGCGATTTCCGACGCAGCCTGAGCCACTGTCGACGCCATGCCCAGGCTCAGTCCGAGCCCCATCAGCCAATACATACGAGGGTGCATATCCGTCCTCAATAGGAGTAAGTCAGGCGAGCGAAAACACCTTTGGCGCGGTCATCGCCAGACACTTTCACTCGGTATTGCAACGAAAAATCCACATAGGAGCGCGGCGCGTTGTACGCGTCTTCGCGGAACCAGTAGCGCACGTTGTTGCCCACGCCGACGCCAGCGGCATGGCCGGAAGAATATTCGGTGCTGCCGTCGGAGCGGGTGTCGCTGTCCATCTTCGAGTCGTAGTCGTACGCGGCCACCACGTGGGGGAATGTCACCCAGCGCGAGCCGGCACCGCCAATGGCGTAGCTGCGACCGCCTTGCCATTCGCTGTTGATGTAGTTGCGCGAGTCGTTGACGTAATGACCGGTCTCGGCGAACAACTGCGACGTCCACCAGCTGGGGACATCAACCCGCAAATCGGTGCCGATGCTGGAGCCGTAACCCAGGCGCAACAGCCAGTCGCCGTCGATGTCGGAGGACCCCAGGGGAAAGGTCCGTTCCACGGCCGCCATGACGTTCAGCGAGGTGAACGGCTTGACCCGCACGCCCAAGGCGCCTTGCAGCGCATCCAGGCCGGTGTCCGAGTCGCTGTTCTTGCTCCACAGCGTATCGGTGACCCGGCCATACAGCTCGACGAAACGGGCGTTGCGGTAACCCAGCGGACGCCACGACAGTTCGGTGCTGTTTTGCAGGCTGTCGTTGCTGCTACTGCCGCTCCCGTTATTGCCATTGCTGGTGCCGGTGCTGGGCGCCGAGCTCAAGCCACTGCTGGAACTGTTGCCGCGATAACTGGTGGTGCTGGTCAGGCCCCAGGTGCGCGACACATCGGCCACGGCGCGGCGGGTGTCGAACAGCTGCTGGTCGGTCATGTCCAGTTCGCCGGCATTTTTGGCGTCGATAACCCGCTTGAAATAACCCACAGCGTGTTCGTCGTCACTGACCCGCATCGCGTTGTAGGCCGCGTCCTGAGTCGCCGTCGGCGCTAGAGGCGTTGCGGCGTCAGCTTTGCGGAATGACTCATGGGCGCTGTCATCGTCGCCGGCCTGCACCGACAGGTAAGCCACTTGCAGGTCGCTCATGCCGTCCAGCTCGCCAGCGTCGCGGGCTACCTGCAAACGTTCCCGCGCCGTGCGACGTTGGCCCAGCTCGGCATAAAGGCTGGCTTCTTCATACGTGGGCAGGCTGCCCAGGGCCAGGGCCTGGGTGAAATCCTTGCGGGCACCGGCATCGTCACCGGTCTGCTGGCGCAACCGACCGCGCTGGGCCAGCAGGCGGGCGTCGTCGCCATTGGCTTGCAGGCCATCGCTGGCCGCCGCTATCGCTTCGGGCAAGCGCTTCTGCTCGGTCAGGGCGCTGACCAGCAGGCTGCGATAGGCCGGATTCTGCGGCGCCCGGCGAATGGCTTCGCTGGCCAGAGCCGCAGCCGAAGCGGCGTCCTTGCGGGCCAGCGCAGCGTAAGCCTGCACCGCCGTGTCCGTGCCGCCATCGCGCTGGTTGCCCGGCCAGATATCGCAGATCAGGCCGAACGCGCTTTCCTGGCAGTTAAGGGCCGGCGCCGGAAAACGCGTCGCGGTTTTCAGGCCATTGTTCTTCTGGCGCAACGCGACCTGGGCGGCGGCGCGACGGCGGGCGACTTCACCGCCCGTGTCGGCGGGCAGTTTTTGCAATTGATCCAGGGCCTGCTGCGGCTCGTTGTTGGCCAGCGCCAGGTCGGCGGCGAAAAAGCGAATCTCGCGCACTTCAGAATCCAGCAAGCCTTCGATGGACAAGGCCCGGTTCAGGTCGGCCTGTGCCGCCTGAGTCTTGCCCTGACGGTCAAGTGCGTAGCTGCGCAGAATCCACGGCGCGGTTTCGCCATCGTCCTGGGCCAGCGCGCCGGTGGCGGCCAGTTCGGCGGCGCGGTAATCCTGGGTCGCGATCAGCGCGCTGATCAGCAATTGCTGGTGAGCGCCGATTTCCGGTGCCCAGGCCACGGCCTTGCGGGCCTGATCCACGGCCAGCGGCAGGTTGCCTTGTTCCAGCGCGCGATAACCGGCGATGGCCAGTGGCGCGGCCAGTTGGCGGCGAATGGCTTCGCGGCGCATCAGCAGGGTGTCGTCATCCGGGAAAACCCGCAGGGCTTCGGTGGTGGCCTGATCGGCTTCTTCCAGATGCTGTTGGCGTTGCAGGGATTCGATCAGCAGCAGGCGATAATCCATGCGCTTGGGTGCCTGGGCGATCGCCTTGCGAGCGGACTGCGCGGCGACGCCGAAGTTGTCGCGATCATAGGCCTTGAACGCTTGGGCCGCCGCGCTGAAACCGGGGGCCGGGCGCGACGGCGACTGCGACGGCGGGTAGCGCTTGGGGTTGTCGCGCTGTTCCTTGTCACGTTGTGCCTGCACGATCAGCCGGTTCAGACGGGTGACATCGGCCCGCTGACGCAAGGCTTCGCGGGCCTTGGCGATGGCCAGGTCGTAGTCCTTGCGGTCGTAGGCGCTGTAGGCCTCACTGGCCGCCTGGTAAGCGGGACCGGTCAACGGCAGGGGCAGCACTTCGCCATGGACCAGCGCAGGCAAAAGGGTCAGCCCCGTGGCCATGAGCGTCAGGAAGGGGCGGTTCATGCCGGGAACTCCGTTGGGTAATGACTGTGCTGACGGGCCACGGCCTGTTCGATGGTGGTCCGAGGCAGCACGCCGCTGTCGACGAGATAGTCGCCAATGCGACCGTGGTGCTGCGGGCGGTAATTGAGCATGGTGCGGTTGAACACGTCGCGGTCCAGCAGCCCCATTTCGATCAACAGGTCGCCCAGCATCGGCGCGCGGGCATTGGGCACCGGCTGGCCATCGAGCGCGTTGACGTTGCGCAATTGCGCAACGATCTCGCTTTCACGGGCAATCAGTTGCACCGGCTCGCTGCCCAGCTCATCGCTGATCTGTTGCAGGCCTTCGGCGGACAGCGGGCTCGCGACAGCGATCTGCGCACGGCCTGCCTCGTTGATCCCCAGCGGCACAACACGCCAGCGCAGCGCAAACTCGTCGGCCAGCAGCGAGGCGTCGGCTTTGTGGGCGACATCGAACACCCGCGGCAGATCGTTCTGGAAGGCGATGGCTTCAGCCAGGGTTTCGTCATCCAGCCAGCCGTGGCTGAGCAAAATGCGGCCCAGTGGCATGTGGCGGGTTTGTTGTTCGTCGAGTGCCGTCTGCAGGTTGGTGTCGTTGATCGCCTGCCAGGACAGCAACACGCTGCCCAGCTTGCGCGGTGCGGCTGCCACCAGGTCGGTGGACGGGAAGTCGTGCATGGTCTTGTCCCAGACCAGCTTGCGATTGAGCGCCTTGCCGACCAGAAACATGCGCCACGCCCGGGAGGCGGCCATGAAGTTAACGAAGTTGCCCACCACCATGCGCGGGATCGACAGCAAACCGTGCTGCCAGCCATACAGCACCGTCGTGAAGTAGCAGCGGTGCAGAATGCGCCAGCCCAAGGCCAGACCGTTGGCAATCAACAGGTACTTGATCCAGCCGTTGGATTCGAACGGCGTCGGGAAGCTGACGTTCCACAGCCCGCTCTGGCGCAGGATAATCAGCGCCACCAGTTGCACCAGAATCACGTAGGCCAGGATGCTGACAAACGCTGTCACCACGCCCTTGCGATCGCGAAACAGCAGGTATCGGTTGGCCAGCGATCCGTTCCAGCCCATCTGCTCCCAGCCTTGCAGGCCGATCCCGAGGGTCCAGCGCGCTTTCTGGCGGAATGCCGTGCGGAAGGTGTCCGGGAAGAATTCACGGACACACAGTGGCATCTTCAGGGTGGATTCATAGGGTTTGCGGAACCACGACTTGCGCAGCACCCGGAACTCCACCGGGAAGCGTACGAAAATGGCGTTCATGCCGACTTTGGCCAGGCGCGCGCCAACGTCGTAGTCCTCGGTGAGGCTGTCGGTGTTGAACGGCTGGTTCTGGGTTTCCCCGGCCAGCACTTTCAAGGCCCGGTGCGAGAAGCAGGTGCCGACGCCGGCCGAGGGCACGGTATCGGTCATGCTTTCGCGGACCACCAGGTCCTTGCCATGCCATTCGGCAAACTCATCCATGTAGGTGCCGGCTACCCATTCATACCAGTTGCGTTCCAGGGAAACGACCGGCAGCTGGATCATGTCCTTGCGCGGCAACAGGTAGTTGAACAGGCGCAGTTCCAGCGGGTGCAACACGTCCTCGCTGTCGTGCAGCACGACGCCGGCGAAGGTCATGCCGTGGGTCTGTTCATGCAGGAAAATCGCCTGAATCACCCAGTTCAGGCAGTCAGCCTTACAGGTCGGCCCGGCATGGGGGACTTCCACGCGATGCAATTGCTTGTAACGCCGACGCATGCGCTCCACCTCATCGATGGTGCGCTGGTCGTTGATGTAGGTGCCGACGAAGACCACGTAGTTCTGGTAGTCGAGGGTCGACACCATGTTCTCGATCATCGGCGCGATGACGTCGTATTCCAGCCAGGCCGGAACCATGATCGCCAGTGGCTGTTCGTCCCGGTCCAGCAATTGCCGGGCGGTCAGTGGCCGGTATTTGCGGTCCGCAGTGAACTTGCGAAACAGGCGGCGAGACCAGTACCACAGGTCAATGAACAGATCGTCCAGGCTGGAGATCAGGATCAGCACCGCGACCACAATGGTCGCGACCTCCAGGAAGCTGTAGTAATGGGCCAGCCAGTACGGCCAATAAAGCGACGTCATCGAAGGGTTCCGTTACTGGCGATTGCGACGGGCGCTACGGCCGGCCAACATCAGGATGAGCACCAACAGGATGCCGCCGGGGATCAGCCACAACATCGAAGGTGTGCGCCAGGCGTCCAGGCCCTTGGGCTCTTCTCTGTCGATGAACTGGCTGCCGTTTGGATCCTGGGTATCGAAGGTGTTCACGACACCGTTGTCGCCCAGGATTGACACGTCGCCGCGGGTCAACAGCACCGGCTTGGCGAACACAGGGGCTTCGCTGCCAAGAACGCGATAGACCAGACCGTGCTGACCACCGGCATCCACTGCCTGCAATGACGCCAGGTGGTTGAGCGGCGACAGGTCCAGCAGCGGCTGGTCCTTGTGGTTGATACGCAGGCGACCCTGGTCATCTACCTGAACCGATTCCTTGCTGTCCTTGAGCGGCAGCTCGAAGGCCAGGAAGTCTTTGTCCGGCGTGACCGTGGCTTTAGGGTCGCTGCTGACTTTCAGTTCAGCGCGCAGCGGCGAAACGCCCGCCCCGTCAGCCACCGAGATCACCTGCGGCAAGCTGCTGGCCGGGTGATCCAGGTAAGCCTGGGGCACGAGGATCTGAGTGTTCGTGGCGTAACGGGCGGCCATGCCGGAGAAACCGTCATCCAGGGAAATCTTGTCCAGCACGATGTGGCTGGTCGGCAATACCGAAACCGGGAACGCTTGCGGCGTTTCCAGGCAGCGATCACTGACGGGCTGACGCTGGAACGAGACCCGCAGGACGTTCCTGGAACCCAGGGCGTAGCTCGGGATGCGCGCTTCGATGCGTTGCTTCTCGCCGTTGGCAAGCAACTGTTGCGCGCCGATCAGGTAGTCGTTGAGGAACAGTGACGCCACCGGAGCGGTGTCCGAAGCGCCAGGGGCGGCGGACACATCGATCACGGCCTTGACGGGCAGGCGACCGTCGTAGGCCACGCTGCCCAGTGGGAACGTAGCGCTCCAGTCGGACTTGGCGAGCACGTCGATGGTGCCGGGGTTGCCGCCCAGATTGCTCAGGGCCACACGGCCATCGGCACTCAATGGCATCTGCGCTTCGCTGACGGTCAGCGTGCGACTGCGGGCCAGTTTGTTCCAGGCGCTGCTGAACAGGGCCATGGCCTTGCCGGCCGCGTCAGGGGCGATCATCAGTACCGGACGAGTGCCGAGCAGCGCCAGACGCACATTGTCCGTACCCTTGGCGGCCATACCGGCGTTCACGTGACGTTCGCGCCATTGAGTAAACGCACCGCCCGCTGAGGCATCCAGACCTTGAATCTGACTTTGCAGGGCGTCCAGAGATTCGTTGATTGCCTTGAGCAATTGCGGGTCGTTGATGGCCAGGTCGGCCTGCACATCAGGGGTCTGGCCGAGCATCAGCAATGCGCCGATTTCCGCCGGGTTGGCCAGCGTATGCGAGCCCTTGCCGTTGAGAGCGGCGAAGGCGGGAATGCTCTGCAGTTCGGCCGGAATGCGCAGGGCGCTCAGGTCAACGCTGTCCTGTACGGCAGGGAAGGACAGGATGCGCGCATGTTTGCCGATCCGTTCCAGGGCCACGCCCAGGCGCCAGGCGGCGTCGTAAGAGCCGGCTGCCAGGCTGCCCGGAGCGACCATGATGCCCGGCTTGCCCGGCAATGCGGCCCAGGCAGCGCCGACGTCCTGCAACAGGTTGGCGTCGTAGCTGTAATTGAGGCGGGTGTCCGGTTCGATGCGCAACACGTTGCCGATCGCGCGTTCGTCTTCACACAACACGCGAGACACGATCGACGACCAGGCCACGCCCAGGCGCACCGAGCCGCTGTTGCGAGCGGCTTTGTCGACGCCCAGCGTGGAGCTGGCGTTGCCTTGCGCTTCGCTGAGCCCTTCGGCCCGTACCGGATAACCGTCCAGGGACAACAGCAAGGTGTTGCGACCGCCCTCCCCGTTGAGGTAACTGGCGTCGAAGGTCAGCGACGCGTCGGTCAATGGCACACCGGCTGGAACCGGCAGGTACAGTTCGCGGCGCGAATCCGTGGAACCGAGCACGATGGGTGCATCGATGCCCAGATCGCTCAGGCGAATCTCCCGGTGTTGCTGGGTATCGGCGTTGAGTCGGTTGATCGCCTCGGTGAGCGGGCTGTCCGCCGCCAGGGCAAAGTTGGGCACGAGCGCGAGCAGGCTCACGCCACAGACAAGGGCGCTAAGCGCGCCCGTTTGGGTGGCAACGGAAGACTTCATTAAGGCAGATCTCAAGCTGATAGAGGGGCGGTCGTTCGATCGGTCGTTATTGGTACGTGGAAGCCGGACGGTCGCTGTCCGGTGTCGGGGCGCGTTGCCCATGCTCAAGGTATTTGGGCACGTGCAGCTGGCCGACCACGAAGTCGTTGACCGGGCGGCCCATCAAGGCATCGACGATGCGCGAACTGGCCTTGCCGTCGCCATAGGGGTTGGCCGCCTGGGACGCGCGTCGCCACAGCAGGTCATCGTCAAACAGCGCGTTGACGCCGCTGATGATCGAGTCCGGTGAAGTCCCGACCAGCCGCACGGTGCCGGCCGCAACGGCTTCGGGCCGCTCGGTCACCTCGCGCATGACCAGTACCGGTTTGCCCAGGCTCGGCGCTTCTTCCTGCACGCCGCCGGAATCGGTAAGGATCACGTGGGCGCGCTGCATCAGGCGCACGAACGCCAGGTAATCCAGCGGTTCGATCAGGTGCACATTGGCCAGGTCGCCCAGGTGCTCGGTGACCGGGCCCAAGACGTTGGGATTCAAGTGCACCGGGTAAACGATCTGGATATCGCTGCGCTTGGCCAGTTGACGCAAGGCTTTGCAGATGTCCAGGAAGCCGTCACCGAAGTTTTCCCGACGATGGCCGGTCACCAGCAGGACTCTGCGGTCGCCCCGCAGGAACGAGAATTGCTGATCCAGTCGGGTACGCAGTTCAGCGTTTTCCTCAATGCGTCGAGCGGTCAACTGCAGGGCATCGATGACCGTGTTGCCGGTCACGAAGGAACGCCCTTGCAAGCGCTCGCCCAGCAGATTGCGGCGCGACTCATCGGTCGGGGCGAACAGCAGGTCGGCACTCAAATCGATGCAGCGGCGGTTCATTTCTTCAGGCCACGGGCTGTAGATGTCACCGGTGCGAAGGCCGGCTTCGACATGACCCACAGGGATGCGGCGATGGAAGGCACACATCGACGCCACCATGGCGGACGTGGTGTCGCCATGCACCAGTACGCGGTCCGGCCGGGTGATTTCAAGCACCGGATCAATCGCTCCGTACAGCGCGGCGGTCAGCGAGTTGAGGGTCTGGTGCGGCGTCATCACATCCAGCGTGAAATCGGCTTTCAGATCGAACAGCTCCAGCACCTGCTTGAGCATGCTCTGGTGTTGGCCGGTGATGCAGATCTGCGAGTGAATACCCGGCTCTGCAGCCAGCGCTTTCACCAACGGAGCCATCTTGATGGCTTCCGGACGTGTACCGAAAATCGACAGGATTTTAATCCCGGAATGACTACGAGCGATGATGCCCTCCTCACACGGCTTGTCCGCGCCTTCTCGATGCTCCAGGCGTGATCGCCTCTTGAGCAAACAGAGATATTGAGTTTATGGGGCCGGGGACTTAATCAGAATGGAGGCTTGATATTTCACTTCGTGTGAGATGGCGCATTGCCTTGCTTCCCGGAGCAGGCCGGATTATTAACATTAATATCGATGACTGCAAAGGCAGATATGCAAAATGAATGTTTAATTCGCCAGTGTGAAACTTTCGAAGTAATGGACAGTCACTTAGGGGTTTTGTTTTAGTTGAGAAGGGTAACTTACGAAGCAACTAAACAGGCGTTTGCGCCAGTGTTTCCGGGGAAACGAGCATTAACACGCGCCGCTCGTCTGCAAAATTGGATCTTTTCTTATATACCGTTGTCGCGACGAAAGCTATACCAGGGTTTGCATAGAGACAGTTAATCCAATGCACTTTCGATAGTCACCCTAATGGCGCCTGTATATTGTCGAAACCGATAGCGAGAGTGTCTGACAATACATGTCGAGTTGCAAGCCCGTTATGTATCGGAAAGGAAATAGTTGAGGTCGCCGCGCGGTGGCTTTCATGCAGCGCAAGGCATCTTCGCTGTACTTACCTGTTCAGCGTGATGCCTTCGGGGGGGGAAAATTCGCTTCGAATGGTCAGGGTCAGGGTCGGTGTGCATTAAACCGTGCCTCGCCTCGATCTCGCGCGACCTTGTCGCCCGCCAACAGGCCACCCTGGAAGCCCATGTCGGGCGCAAAGGGGAAGGAAACATCCACAGCCGACGCGCGCCAACCTGACTGCCGCTCCTGCCAGGCATGCCTCCCAGAAAGAAGCATGCGGCAAGAATCATTTAGAGCGTGCCCGCTACGGTGCGCACCTCTTCTGGTGCAGCTTTGGTTTCTGACAAGGCGCCGGCATAGGCGCCAGCCGCCATGGCTACCGGATTGCCGCCCCCGCCGATCAGGCCTTTGGCCCCACCTTCGGCGATATGCAAACCGCCTTCGACACCGCCTTTGAGTATCCCGCCAACACTGCCATCAGACTCACCGATGCCTGTCGCCACGCCACTCAAACCGGGGACCATCCACATTGCCTCGCCCACTTCGCCAGCGGCGGAAGCCAGGCCGTTCTTGTCAGCACCTTTCTCGTCCACATGGGCATCCCTGGTCTGACTCCGGGCAGAATCGCCGGCGGAATGCGCACTCGCCCCGCCGCCGAACGGCTGCAGCAGCGCCCCGATTAACTTATCAAGCAGCTCCATCAAGGGAGAAGACGGCTTCGACGCCTCACCGCTGTTGCTCAGCCCCTGACTTTGCTCAGCCAGCGACTTGTTTTGCATAACGGCCGGCCCGCCATTCCCGGCAGGGCTGCCATAGTTGACCGCGCCCGTGGCGGACTGCGTGGCGTACTGCGAATTCTGTGTGCTTTGATAAGCCCGATAAATCGCCGAGCCGCCGCTGGCCAGAGCCCCGGTGCCTTGAGCCACGTTGCTGAAGTTGCCGGTGGCTCGGCTGCCGCCATTGCCGGAATCAGTGGGGGTGTTCGACGGCTTTGCAGCGTCAGGGGTTGGTTTGCCGTCGGGCCTGGAGGCATGGGGGGTGATATCAGGTGTCTTGGGCGGCGAGGCGCCGAGTCCGGGTAATTTCACGTTTTTTCTCCAAACTGAAAGGTCGGTTGGCAGTGCCCCAAGCCCACTCATGACCGCTTGCACAGGTGCAGGCGTGCTGGATGTTGTAACGGGGCGATCGCTGTGAGGTTCGCGTGGTGAGTGGGTAGCCCTTGTGTGGCGCTGGAGAGCAGATCGGTTCCGGGGAAATAATGGGGGCGAAGGCTAGTCACCGTTGCGGTGCAACGGGAGACATCCGCACACGGGTGATCTTACCGTCGCGCACTTCTGCAAGATCGATACTGCTAATGAGGGGCGGGCCTTTGGCGAAGTCGCCAGCGTCGAACTCGATCCACATCCAACCGACCTGTGAAGATTTTTCCGCAGGGCTTTGTTGATCTGTGCGAATTGAAGGTAAGGCGCGGAGGAAGAGTAAACAGCACTCTCGGCAGCACTGTCAGACAGGGTTTGCTCCCAGAGCTTTGGTGTTCAGCAGACGTACGCCCAGACCAATGAAAATTGCACCCGTGATGCGCTTCAAACTTCGCACCCACCAGACGGATTTAAGGCGTTTGCTGAATCGGTAAGCCGTGTAGCAGTACACCGAGTGAACGATGATCACGGTCGCCGCGATAGTCAGGTACATGACGATAAACTGCCCAAGAACCGACCGATCGTGATCAATAAACTGCGGTAGGAAAGCGCAAAGAAAAATCAGCGTTTTGGGGTTGCTCGCTGAGACCAAAAACGATTCTGTGCCGATTTTCCAGTTCGATAATGGAGCGCAGGCGGTTTTTACTTCTGTTTCTGATTGGATCGCCGGGGTGCGGGCGAATAATTGACGCGCCCCTAGATAGATCAGATAACCGGCTCCTGCGATTTTTAAAATCAAAAATGCCGTAGGAATAGCGATCAGAATGGCGCCTACCCCTAACGCCACTCCACTGGTGACCAACATCTGCGCACTGAGATTGCCCAGCAGCGTTACGGCCATAGCGGGAGGGCCGCAACGCAACGCATTGCTCACGACCAAAAGTACGTTCGGTCCAGGGGACAGGGTCGTCACCAGATAGGCTAATGCGAAAGTAAACCAGAGGTGCAGTGTCACGGAAAGCTCCTTAATTGAGCGACCGACTTGCTAGAAGGTCAGCAATTCCATTTGCGTATTTCGGAGGCAGAATCTCATGGCTGACCCTGCGCAGCAAGCGACAGGAAACCTCCCCTTGGGGATGAAACTTGTATCGCCCCAAGGCCCACCGTCGCCCACGATATCGAGTAGATTTCCGTTCCGCTACGCAAACCAGGCCAGAAATCCCCACAGCTTTTTTGCAGTCTCAAATCTTGCATGGCCGCACATCAACACCGCCGGTAGGAACAGCAGGGCAACCGCGCCAAACATAAATGAACACTCGGTCCATCCTGCCCAGAAGCTAGCGCTTGAAACCAACACTGCAATTGTTCCTATCCAGAAGCCATGCCACCGGTCACGGGACTGATCGGGATATTTTCCAAACATCTACAATGCCCCCCTTTGCAGTTGCTTCTGCGGAGCACGATGCATTGCGATGCGCCTCAATGCACAAACTTCCAGGCAGTTACAAGGCCAAGGCCGCGTAGGCAGAACGACCAACGCCGGTCACAAACTTCTGCATTCAAAGCGCCGGCTCTTCGGCTCTACTTCGCAGATAGCCTGCCATCGCAGCGAAGCGGTTGCGGGTTTCCCATTCGAAGATTCTGTTCACCAGCGAATCGAGTATACGCCCTAACCACCTCGGCCGAAGTTGCACGCCAAACGTGTAAATCAACTCCGAGGATTTTTCATCGATGTCGCGATGCCGCATTGAAGCGGCCCACCAGTGAAAACAGCCAGCGGGCTCAACCAGCACCGCCGCTGCAACCTGTCCAGGTCGATAATTAACGAATCGGGTGCGCATAGCAAAAAAGCGCTTCCAGCCTCGCCCCTCATTCACCGTGATCGCACCTATGTAAGGGTGACTGCCCCCGCCCTCCACCGCTCCATGAGCCAGCAAAGTGTCCCACCGTTTGCGAACGGTGTGATTGTGAAAGGCTTCGAACACGTCGGCTGCGCAAGCCGGCATAACCAGAGCGATTCGCCGCTGTGTCATAGGGACTCCTCGGTAATGTGGGAGGTTATATTCCACCGTCGAAACTCAGCGTCGAAGTCCTCCAGTTTCAGAAGCCCCATGCACGGGATTGCACCGGTCAATGAAAGCTGTCCGCTCGCCAGCTTGCAGGCAAGGAGCACGGCCGCCATACAGGGGATTTCCGGACCGTTTCCTTCAGGGGCGGTAAGTTGCCAAGTCAAACGGCGTTGCTCGCCCCCCTCAACATTCCCAAGCACCTGAACCTTCATTGCACCAACGTCGGTTCCAAACCGGTCAAGGATGAGATCGGAAATCGCGTTCAAACGCGCCGCCCAGCGGTGCATCGGTAATGGCAGACCCAGTCGCCTTAACGCCGCGGCCAACCAGAGCGCGACATGTTGAACCCGAAGCTCCAATGCAGCATGGAACTCAACATCGCGCACCCCAGGATATCGCTCAGGAAACAGTGCAAGATCGGGAACGTCGCACGCGGCTCCCCAGCGCGGAGCCAGACCGGAAAACGTAAAGCGTCGGATATCCTGCCACCCGTACTGCACCCCCCAAGCCGCACCGTTCCATCGCCCAAATCCCAGTCCTGCGTAGCCGAAAACCGCACTGATCGTCGCCATGCCCCTCGCCGCCTGCTGGCCGGGAGCGATGACAGTGCTGATGGAGTTCACGCGTAGAAGCGAGTTGGATAGATGATCGACCACGGCTGAAGAAAGCCCCGGTACACTGCTGGCCCCTGACACGGCGAGGACTCCCGCCGCTTTTGCCGAGGCGTCGACCTGATCAGAGAAGTTTGCGACGAAGTCTCGACCGTCTGCGAGATCAAGGTAATGGGCGCCCGCAGCGCACGAGGCCAGCGCGACGCGATAATCTTGATTTTGAAAGGGCCCGGCGCAATGAATCACCAAACCGGGCGCGGCCTCAAGAAGGCGTGCCTGGAAATCGGGGGAGTTGATATCAAGGGCCAGAGTTGCAACGGTCTGGCCAGAACCGAACGTATGCGTGGAGCTCCCGGGCCTACGACTGGCTGCGACGACTGTCAAACCTGCGACTTGGGAAAGCCGCTGGCAAATCCGCGCTCCAAAATTACCCAAACCGCCGATGACGATGACACGCATTGCCTGTCCTTAGCCGAACTTTAGTGGCAAGAGTATACGGGTGCGGCATGCAATTCGATCAACAGCAAACTTACTCGACTGACTGTCTGGATTATCCAGTCAGCCAGTGCAAGTCCGCTAATTATGGATGGCCGTAGCAACCTCTGGGCAACCTCAAGAACGAAACCTCGCCCCAGAGATTCCACGCAACAAAACCCCAGAAGCCACAAACGCCAACGAAGCGAACATCACATTCGCAAAATACCCGGCGCTCAAGCCATACAGCCAGGCGCTCAACAGCCCACCCAGCGTGCCCCCCCGTTTGATACACCGCATTGAGCGATGAATTAAGACTTCCTCTCCGCGACGCCTCAACCAGCCGCATGGCGTCGCCCAGTATCAGCGCCAGCATCAGGTCTCGTCCGAACGCGAAGGCCATGTAGGCCGCGCCCTGTGCAAACGGCGAGCCTTCGCCCCATGGGATCACCTGAATCACCGCCGCGATCGCCATTGAGGCGACGGCGCATAAGCGCAACGGATTGTTGAATCGGCTGGCAAGCCTCGCGGAAAGCATCGCGCCGAAGAGTCCGCCGACCTCACCAATGAAGATGACCGAGCCCACGGTATCGACGCCAAATGACGAAAGCCCGTGTTGCACGAGCCAGCTCGGGTAAAGCCCCAGAAAGACGTAAACGCCAATCGACCAGCAAAAGTACGCCGCCATCAACGGGCGCGTTCCGGGGCTGGCCGACAGCGACGTCAATCGCTCCTTGTACATGGCCCGGCTAATTGTGGAGGAGGACAACGAGGCTGAAGGCGGTGCCGGGAAGGTGAGCGCCAGACCGGCAAGGGCGGCGCAGACAACCGCCAGGCCGATGACCGTGACTTGCCACGACAGCAGCCCTCCCACAACGACGCCCATGGAAAGTGAGCACAGAAAGGCAATCGGCGCTGCGGTGGTGACATACCCGGCCGCCCTGGCGCGTTTAGGCTCGGGGACATAGTCCGCTAGCGCGGCGAAAATGGATGCGCCAATCATCGGCATGAACATCCCCGTCGCCGCACGGCTGAGCACGATCATCGAGGCACTGTGGGATGCGGCGGTGAGGAGGAGCGTTAGGCAGCAAGCCGCGCCGCCCACGATGATGAACAGCTTCCTGCCGAGGCGATCAATCAGCGGGCCAAGCGCCAGGTTACTGATCAGCGCCACCACTGGAAAAGCAGCCAAAATCCACCCGGACTCGCTGGGAGAAAGGCGCAGATCACGCTGAACGAACGGCAGCAGCGGAATCATCATCACCACGTTGAAGTTGATGATGAAAAACGCTATCCAGAGGATTCCGGTAACCAGCACGTGAGCCCCCCTTGTAAGCGTGGTGTCCGACAGTCGAGCCGGCGTGTCAGGACGGCATCAGCAACTGCGGCAGTCCGGAAAGGTCCTTCAATACGGCGTCAGGTTTCCAGGCGGGATCGAGGGTTTCGCTCTCTCGATCAATCCAGACGCACCGAATCCCCAATTCCTGGCAGACCTTCAAGTCACTGAACTGGCCCATGGCGACATGGATCGTCTCCTCTTTTGTAACACCTATCGTGGCGTAAGCGTGGCGGAAAAGCGCGTGATCAGGCTTGTACGCCCTCGCCTGCTGGGCCGTGATAACGAAATCAATTGGCGTACCGATTGCCGTGATGGTGTCGGCGATAAGCTCATCCGAGGTGTTGCTGATGACGGCGATCCGGTAATGCTGGCGCAGCCGGGCAAGGGCTTCGGGTACGTCAGGGTGGGGCTCGATCCGCCTGAGGGCCGCGAGCAATATCTCCAGGTCTGCCGCCGTGGCGTCATGACCGGTTTCACGCAACGCCTGGTTCAGGCTCGCACCGAGTACCGCTTCGTACTCAAGGAAAGGCGATTGTTGCTGATGCTCCATCGCTATCTCACGCAGGCGAGCCGCGAAACTTGCGATGCTTTCCTTTGAGGCCGTAACCGTCAGATGCCGCTCAAGGATGGAGGCAGCCGCTCGCCGTACGGCGTCATGCCACTGAACAAGGGTGCCATAGCAGTCAAAAGTGATGACTTTGGTGCGGGAATCAAGCTCAAGCATGGACGTGTTCTCCGAGGCTGCGCAGTGAGATCGCGTGCTGATCAGGAATGTACGGATACGGGCTTAAACTCAGTAGCCAGCATGCTTGAAGAGTTCCGCGGGAATGCGCGTCTGCTCCGTCGAGCGATGATGTCCCTGCTCATGACTTGACCCAAATTGTTGCAACGACATTAACCGGATCACGCCCGCCCGAGCCTGCAGACTTCCTGCGCTTCCATTCCCAGCGTCGTCGATTCGAATATTCTGGAAGCGGACCAGGCATTAGGGCCGGAGTGCATCGAACCCACGTTTGTGAGGAGGGCCAGCACGCAGTCGGTTTCTTCGAACCACCACGTGGTTGCGCTAAACCCAAGCACATTCCCGCCATGACCGATCACAGGCCCGTATGGCGTAGAAGCACGGAAAATACCCAGCCCCATCTGCCTGCCGGGCTGAGCGGGGAGCCAGGCAAAAAACTGCCGTTGCATCATCGGGCCCAGCAACCGCCCGGACTTCAAGGCCGCCATGAACGTCACGATGTCCGATGCCGAAGACACGATGCCGCCTGCAGCCCACTCGACCGACAACTGACTGGATGAAACGTCCAGCAAGCCTGGGCCGACGTAACGGCAGGAAGGCGCGACGCCGGCCGCTTTAAGAAAACATTCGGTGGCCCAATGGTAGCGTCTGGAAATGCCCGAGGCTGTGAGTCCTTCAGCGTCTTCAAGACCGGTCGAGGTCATCTTGAGCGGGCTGATAATGCGCTGTTTCAGCACATGTTCAAGGGGCTGAGAAGTCACTGCTTCAATGAGCAAGCCCAGTAATGTGTAGTTGGTGTTGGAGTAATGGAAACCTTCACCCGCTTCGAATACGGCGCCCACGCCACGGATGTAATCCAGTGGCTCAGAATGGGCCCAACGTTTGCCGGGCGTCATGTGCTCCCCTCTCCCGTCACGAATCCATCGGGCGTCATTTTCCCAACTCGCGATGCCGCTGTAGTGGGACAGCAACTGGCGAAGGGTTACGGTTGCGGCATTCGCAATGCCTTTCAGCATCGGCACTGGGAGGTACTGAGCCAAGGTGTGATCGAGACCGATACGCCCCTCCTCCACCAGTTGCAACGTGACTACCGCGACAAACACCTTGGTTATGCTGCCCACGCCGAAGGTGCAGCCGGGATGTGCCGGCATGTTCTGCTCAAGATCGACATACCCGGCAGCCCCTTCCCACATCACACCCCGACTGTCCCCGACGGCTAACGCAAGGCCAGGGACCCTGGCAGGCGCGAGGCGATCGATGAATGCTTGAAGATGCGAATGTGAAGTCATTGCCTGGGTCTTCTTGAGTCAGTTCCATCCGCAGCACCCGCGCCGTCGGTGGCATAGCCAAACTTTTTGTATCTTGCTGAACGTTGTCTACGCTGAAAAGCGATGAGGTCATGAGGACCTCGACGTTCGCTCAGGAGTATTACCATGCACAAGCTCGTTTCGTCTGCGCTCATCACTGCGCTGATAACTGCGTCCGTTGTTCCTTTGGCCCTCGCCGAAGACGAAATGGCAAAGGGGATTCGTCACGACAATCGTGAGCTGGACAAGGGCGTGGATCATGATGCCAAGGAAGCAGACAAAGGCGTCAAGCATGACGCCAACGAAGTGGATAAAGGCGTTAAACATGACGACGATGAGCGTCATAAAGCGGATAAGCATCTGGATAAGGAAGCCAAGAAGCATCTCTAAGTGCGCTAATTTCTGTTTATTAATGGCTGTTATTTGAAAGGAGTGGTCGATGCGTTTTCTTTCTTCATCTCTGCTTGCAGCACTTATCGTCACAGGACCTGCGTTTGCCAAGGATGATCACCATGAATGTGAAGCAGCACTCGACAAGCTGAAGGCAGCGACAGAGGCTGACTTCACCTCGTCAGGTCACCATGAGCATCAGCAAGCCAAAGCGGCCCATGAGTCGGGCGACTTCAAGAAATGCGCCGACCAGGCGAACAAGGCGTTGTCCCACATCAAGGAGAAGTAACTGCGCGCTCAGCGGCTATGGGAGCGGCTCGTCTTAAGAAGGCCCCACCGGATGAATACGTTGTTTCAGTGGGGCCGCCTTCAGCCGGGGGAGATCGATCTGGGCGAGGGGAATCACGGACTCGCACGGCGGGGGTGTTGGATCGCAACCCATGCGGCCATCGCCTACCCCCGCGCCAACAACCAGTCATCAATCATCCTCACCGCCCGCCCCACCTCAACCTGATCACTGCGAATATGCAGTTCCGGAAACACCGGCGGTTCATACGCCGAATCCACGCCGGTAAAGCCCGGAATCCCCCCAGCCCGGGCCCTGCGGTACAACCCCTTCGGATCCCGCGCTTCAGCCACCGCCAGTGGCACGTCCACAAACACCTCCACAAACCGCGCACTGCCAACAATCGAGCGGGCCAACTTCCGAGCCGAGCGGGTCGGCGAAATCAACGCCACCATCACCGTCAACCCCGCTTCAACCATCAACGCCGCGACTTCCGCCACCCGCCGCACATTTTCCTCACGATCCTCCGCAGAAAAACTCAAGTCGCGGCACAGACCGGTGCGCACGGAGTCGCCGTCCATAATGCAGGTCGTCAACCCGCGTGCGCGCAGCACCGGGTTGAGGCTGTCGACGATGGTGGATTTACCCGCCGCCGACAGGCCGGTCAACCAGATGACCCGGGGTCTGGCGACGCACGTGGCCGGAATGATCGGAGTGAACGGATACGGCACCAGGTTGTGGTGCTGCGTCAGGCCAGGGGTATGGCTGATCATGACAATGCTCCTCCTTGAGTCAGGGTCAGGCATGGGCCTGATGAATGATGAAGTCCACGTTCATGACGTCGTAGATCGGTTTGAAATCGCCGTACGCATGGGGCGCGCGGAAGCCGGCCGCGCGCAGTTCGTCCTGCAACTGGCGCGGACGAATCGGGCACACCCGCAGCCGATGCTGCGCCCCGTCGGCAAAGCGATAGACGAACTCGCACACCGACTCGTCCAGCTCGCCGAGGGTGACGCTGGCGGTGTCGCCGCAGTAGTAATAGCGCCCCGATGACCTGAAGCGGCCGGCGAGGATGGCTTCGAAATTGCGCTGATCGATCAGCAGCAGTCCACCGGGTTTGAGCATCTGCCGAAACCTTTTCAGCACGGCGATGCGAGCCTCGCGGTCGAACACGTGGCACAGCGAACTGCCGAGGCACAGCACCGCGTCGAACTTCCCCAGTACGCGGGCATCCAGCGCTTGCCAGTCGCAACGATGGACCGGCACGTCGACGCCCAGCCGATCGAAGTTGCGTCGGGCCCGCTGCACCATGGTCGGGCTCCCGTCAGAGGCGGTGACGTCGAAGCCGGCCTTGTGCAACTGCGCCGCATGAAAGCCGCTGCCCGTCGCGGCATCCAGCACACGCCAGCCCCCCGTCCGGCGCAGCAGATCATAAAAGAACGACCCCTCGCCGGCCGCGCGCTTGTCCCAGTCGATCAATTCATCCCAGCGCTCGACGAAGTCCACGGCGTATTGCCCGGCATAGTCGTGATCGGCGACGGCCAGTCGGTCAGCAGGCGAAAGCGCGATGACCGGCGGCATGGGCGGCGACTCCTGCGTGGTGACCGCTGTTGTGCTGAGCGCCCTCGGCATACGCCAGGTATTTGCTACCCAGTTCCTCCGCCCAGGCGGCGGCGTCGCAGACGCGCATCTCGGCCATAGCGAAATTCAGCTCACGCTGCATGACCTGCATCTGTGCCTCACCGAACACCGCCGTGCCGTCGGCGCGAATCAGTTTGATGCCGTCCAGCCGCTGCCCCGCTTCGTTGACCTTGATCGCCTCTTCCCGGGTCACGCCGTACGGCAGGTCGAGCAGCACCTTGCCCATGCCGACCTTGACCGGATAACCGCCGGGCAACCCCTGGGGGCCTGGACCGTGGACCCGCACCTCATGCTCGGCGTGGAGATTTTCCAGCACCGTCACGGCCGACATGGCGGTGAGATATTGCCCGTCGACGCCGCCCGATCGGCTGAATTCACGGGCAACGCAACCGAAGATAGCCTCCGCCGTGTGTTCGTCGGTGCGCTCTTCGCCATCAATCCAGTACGTCAGGTTGAAGCTGGCCTCGAGCCGTTGGGGCGGCAGGCCATGGCGGGGCACGCTGTGGCTGAAATAGTGGTGGCCAACGAGTTTGGCGCAGACCTGCGTTGGCAGGCAGCCGGACAGATGCGCTACGGCGCTGCGGGTGCCCGGAATCAGGTTGGCGATATTGCCGATGCCGATGTCCGGCGCCATGCCGACCTTGTAAAGAATCGGATTGACTGCATCAGGGAACGCCGCGTTGACCACCAGACTTTTCGGGCAGGACTGTTTGACGGCTCGCATCAGCGCGTAGGCCGGCGCCAGGTGCATCGGCAGCCAGGGCCCGAGCTGCGCCTGATCAAGAGCGGCAAAGCGTTCGGCCGGCAGTTGCGTGATCACCCGCCAGGATTGCAGCGAGGCACAGTTGAGAATGATGTCCGGCCGGATCTGTAACAGCGTTTCCGCATTGCGGCTGATGCACGATTCGCGCAGGTCCATCTGATAGCTGTGAATCTGGACCGTGACGTTCTGTTGCAGCGCGGCCAGTCGGATCAGATTGCACATCCGCGTGGCCTTTTCGAGATCGCGACTGGCGACGTGGAATTCAAATTGATTGCGCGGGGCCAGGATCTGCAGGATTTGCAGGCACAGGTTGCCGCCGCCAACGATGAGCAGTTTTTTGCGGTGCATGGTGTTCTCCCTGGAAAGACGTGAGGGACGGTGGTGTTCCCGATCACTAGCGCGGGTAAGCGCCGTTATCCACTGCGATGACTTTTCCGGTCAGGTGGCGGCTCTGTTCCGACAGCAGAAACAGAATGACGTCGGCCACGCCGTCTGGCTGGATGGGCTCCTTGATGATTTCCTGTCGCTCGTACTCCCTGCGGCGGGGATCGGGAATACGATCATGGATCGAGGTGTCGCGAATCAGCCCCGGGGACACGGTGTTCACCCTGATCCGGGGAGCGAAGTTCCAGGCGTTGGATTTGGTCAGGCCGATCACGCCCGCCTTGGTCGCGCCGTACCACGCATCCATGCTCCCGACCTCCCCTGCCACCGATGTGATGTTGACGATGCTGCGCGAGTAGCCCGCCGTCGACTCCCGCCGCGCGAAGTCCTTGGACAGGCACCCCAGCGACTTGAGGTTGACCGCCCAGATCTCGTCCACTTCCGAGTCGCTGTAGTCGTAGACACTTTTGCCGTGATAGATCCCGGCGTTGTTGACCAGGGCATACAGCGCCCGGTGTTTGTGAAGGTCGTACAGGTTGCCGATAAACGACTGATAGACGTGCGCCTGGGAGAAATCCGCCAGGTGGGTTTCGAGTCGGTGCAGCGGCAGGCTTGCCTGAAGCGACTGCAGGCCCAGCCGGTCAATGTCCGCTGCGATGACGTAATAGCCGGCTCTGACGCAGGCTATGGTGGTGGCCTTGCCGATGCCATTGGCGGCGCCGGTGATGACGATTTTTTTCATGGCTGTCCCTGCTCGGTGAACTGATTCATACGCTCGTAGAAAGGTCGATGCAGCTGGTAATACGTCATGAGGTGGGGATTGGCGTGCAGAGGACGCTCATCGAAATCAGCACTGACGGGCATGATCCTGGTGCTGTTCTCGGCCTCCTTGTGCCAGCTGCGCCAGGCCTTCCATTGCTCGGGGCACGTTGCACTCCAGCTCAATGCCTGGGGCATGAAATCCAGTTGCAGGTGGTCGCAAAGCCTGCGCACGGTGTGCTCCGGGTGGCTTGCCAGGTCCTCGGCGTTGATCACACAGGGGGTTTGGCCGGTCAGCCGCCTGACCTCGCGGAAGATTTCGTACAGCGCTTGATGACCGATCGCGTGCGCCGGCATCTGCGGGAAGATGGCGTGATGGGACAGAATCGCCCGGGCAGGATCGCGAATGATGAAGACGTTCTGTTGCTCCGTTAGAAACTCGGCATCGGCCTTCAACCGGTCGAGGCAGTGATAGGCCATGTCTTTATGAAAAACATGGGCGCGCTGGCGGGTGTTACGCAACAGGGCCTTGATCGACTCGTAGTCACGGGGCATCCCGCAGTTGAGGTCCCCATGGGGAATGGCTGATTGTTCGTCGAACGCCATGTGCGAAAACGGCTCGTGGAAAACCTCGAAATCACCGCGCTCGATGAACACCCTTTCCAGCACCGTCGATCGCGAGCGCGGATGGGCCCAGAGGCCAATCATCCGGTTCATGCCCGCCCCTCCACGGTCGTTGGACGACGCGCGATGCGAGGCGTGACACCTGGCGGATCCAGGGTGTCGTTGATGAAACCCCGCAGGCGCTGCACGCCCAGGCGTACGTCATTGCCTGCAGTCAGGAACGCCGGATGACGGGCGTATTCGTCCGGGGTGAGGCCGCGTTCAAAGTACGCCTGGTTGAAATAGGGAATGGCCAGGAGACGATCAAGGACTTTGCCGGGAATCGGCACCCACTCCGTCGCCGGGGTGATACCACGCCCGGCCTGCTCACGGCGCACGAGGAACTCGATGAGTTGGGGCGTCAGCGTGTACAGCGTGGTGTCGGCCCCGGTGCGCTGCAGGTGCCAACAATGCTCGCGCCCACGCGCATCGGTGTCGACCCTGATGCTGCACAACAACAGTTGCGCTGGTGTCTCGCGCCGTCGCATCAGGGCTTGCATCGCCTGATACACCGCCAGCTCGGCCCAGCGTTTATCCGTACGGCTGAGGTTGATACGACTGCCCCGCGCTTGCCGTTCGAATTCCGCTTCCGCACCCAGCCGACCGATCATGAAGCTGACCACGTAACGCGCCCGCTCCGTGCTCACGCCGTTGGCGAGCGCCCGCTGACGCCCGGCGTGAATGGCCTTGAGGCAGGCATCCAGCTGGGAGACGGTAAAGCAGAAGGTGTTGTTGATTGAGCAACCCCGCGCCACCAATTGTTCGATGGCGCGATAGCCTTGGGCGCTGCCCGGGATCTTGATCATGATGTTCGGCGCCAGCTCCGCCAGCGCAAGCCCGCGGACAACCAGCGCGTCCTGATTCATCCAGTGCCCGCCCTCGATTTGCGCCGATAGCCAGCCGTATCGGGCTCTTGAACGCTTGAACAGCGGCAGCAACGGTTGGGCGCTGTCGATGACCACTTGGTCGTAGAGCTGTCGCAGCCGAGCGTCTGCCGACATCGAAGGGGGCAGGGTGTAAAGAAAATGACGGTAATGAGCTGCATTGCTCATGACCGCCTGACTGATCAGCGTCGGGTTGGTGGTGGCCCCGCTGACGCCCGCATCCGAACTATCCGGTTCATCGGGCAATAATCCGGTAATAAAATTGTGCGTATCCGGATAAGCCCACAGCAACTTCTTCACGCAGCCTTTATATACAGTCGGCGACGAATCAAACCAGACTTGCGCATCGGAGTTATGACGTTTTAAAAGGTGAACGAAGCCTGAAACATCCATGAAGATGCCCTTCCCTTTTCGATAGATTCACGAACGTCGAGGCCCCGGTTGCATATGGGCAAAATGCCAGCTTTTTCAAGCTGATAGTCAGGGATCTGAGCCGTCGAGGCATTAAGATGGATCCAAGCGGACAACCTGTCAAACGGAATTCAACAGCATTTTAATGCCAAATCAGAATAAGTACCGGCTTCGTTTATTTCTAATATGAATATGAAGGGATATTTAAAATTATTCCACTATTTGAAGTTACTCAAACGAATGACATTAAAAATTAAGTACAGGAACAGGTTCAAAATAGTATCGAGCGGAAATAAGCAAAATGAATATCAGGCGCCATAATCTCTGAATTAATTAGTCATACCATTCAAGTTAGTTAGGCTTTCGGAAGGAGGAGTTAATGGGACGGGCAGGTTTCAAGGGCAAGTGGGTGAGGCCCCAGGCGCCGTTCGAATTGCACGTTCTCCTCGACGGCCGCCAGACGTTGGGTTATGAAAGCGCTGCGGCAGTGACTGCGCCGCGCCAGATCAAAAAAACAGACCAAGAGACCTGACCGTGAGCAAACCTTCCGATACCGAACGCTACAGCTACAAAGCCCGCTGGTTTCACTGGGTGATGGCGATCCTGATTGTGCTCGCCTACGCGCTGATCCTGAGCCGTACCCAACTGGCCCGTGGCAGTGACGCGCGAACCTTCGTCGTGCAAACGCATTTCTGGGTCGGCATCGTCGTGCTGGTCATGGCGTTTTTCCGCATCGCCGAGCGCCACCGCCATACGCCGCCGGGCATCACCCCGCCCCTGGAGGGCGTATTGCGTCTGGCGGCCACGTTGTCCCATTACGCGCTGTACGCTTTCCTGTTCGCGCAACCCCTGCTGGGTCTGTTCACCGTGCTGCTGGAACGCGGCGCTCTGCCCATCCCCCTGACCTCCCTGAGCATTCCAGCGCCGTTCGACATGTCCAAGGACACCGCCGAAACACTGGAGCATTACCACATCCTGCTGGGCACGATTTTTTACTACGTCATCGGCCTGCACGTGGTCGCGGCGATCTGGCACCACTTCGTGCGCAAGGACAACACTGTCAAACGCATGGTGTAAGCGCGACCTTTCATTCGTCAGCGCCTCTCGCTTCAGCCCTTTGCGTGGGCCTCGTCGAGCAGCTGGCGAATGACTTGCTCCTGGGTGTCGTAGGCGCCTTCGCCAAAGTGGGTGTAGCGGATCTGCCCCTCGGCGTCGATGAGGTAATGCGCAGGCCAGTACTGATTGTCGAAAGCGCGCCAGATGGCGTAGTCGTTGTCGATGGCGATCGGGTAATTCAGGCCCATCCTGGCGACATGCTTGCGCACGTTGTCGATGAGCCGTTCGTACGGGTATTCGGGCGTGTGCACGCCGATGACCACCAGGCCGTCCTTTTCGTACTTCTTCGCCCATTCGTTGACGTAAGGAACGCTGTGCTGGCAGTTGATGCAGTCAAAGGTCCAGAAGTCGACCAGCACAACCTTGCCGCGCAGGGATGCCTCACTCAGCGGCGGCGAGTTAAGCCACGCGGTAGCCCCGGACAACGAAGGCATCGCGCCCTGGCTGCTGACGTCCGGTGCCGCTGCAGCTTTGACGCTGGAGACGACGTAATCGATGACTTTGGGCACGCCGCTCAGCAGGCCCTTTTCCACCGCTGCTGCGCCCTCGGATGAGGTGCCGGCAAGCAGTTGATTCTGCGAGCCCGTGGCGAGGGTCACGGCCACCAGCAACGCAGCGAACCCAACGCCACGGCGCAGCCAGGCAGTGACCGGCAGCGACAGTTTCAGCCGCGCGAGCAACCCGCGTCCGGCGAAGATCAGCACCCCTA
Source organism: Pseudomonas sp. PS02290 (assembly GCF_029960075.1). Taxonomy (NCBI): domain Bacteria; kingdom Pseudomonadati; phylum Pseudomonadota; class Gammaproteobacteria; order Pseudomonadales; family Pseudomonadaceae; genus Pseudomonas; species Pseudomonas sp. PS02290. The sequence continues at coordinate 10,176 of NZ_JASCOY010000044.1, read as the reverse complement.
ACGACACTGCGCTGCCAAGCCCGTACGCCAGCAGCAACAGGCTGGTCTGCGCACTGGGCCCTTGCAGCATGGCGCCAGTGAGGATGATGCCCAGAATCGGCCCGGCACACGGCGCCCACAGCAGGCCGGTGGCAACGCCGATCAGCAATGCAGCAAGCGGCCCGGACAAGCGCCGCGTGGCAGGGTCGAGCCGATTGCCGAGCGCCACCAGCGGCAGCATCAGCCAGTGACCCACGCGGGCGGAAAGCAGCGACAGGGCAAACAGCATCAGGATCACCAGCGCGATGTTGCGGCCGATACCGTTTGCCGCCACCACCCAGTCGCTGCTGACCACGGCCAGACTGGAGACCAGCGCAAACGTCAGCGTCAGCCCCAACAGGGTCATCAGTACCGAACCCGCCGTCCGATCGGCCCGGGCAAACAGAAAGGGTACGACTGGCAGGATGCAGGGGCTGAGCACCGTGACGATGCCGCCGAGAAAGGCGATCAGAAACATGGCCGGTCACCCACATCGCTGATGAGCGTGGCGGACAGAAAGGCGGTGGTGAGGTTTTTCCAGTTCATGGCGGGCTCCGGGCACTGGGCGCGTTGGTTGAAAGAGCGGCCGATGCGTGTTGCCTCGGAGCCGCCATTCAACGTCCGGGAGGTGTCGCCGGTGTGTCCGGGAAATCAGTGAATGAATCAGCACGTATCTGCCGTGGAGCGGGATACACGGCGATACAGGCGGGCCGATTCAGCGGCCGTTCACCGAATCCACCTTGCCATCCACGGGGTCCGGCGGCACGGCGCCGTCCTGGCTGGTGTCGATGCTGACCACCACCGACATCCCCGGGCGCAGGCGGTCGACGTCATGCTGATCGTCGTCGATGGTGATGCGCACCGGAATGCGCTGGGCGATCTTGACGAAGTTGCCGGTGGCGTTATCAGCAGGCAGCAAGCTGAACTCGGATCCCGCCGCCGGCGAGATGCGCTGCACCCGGCCGCGCATCTTCAGGTTTTCCAGCGCGTCGACGGTGAAGCTTACCGGCTGGCCCAGACGCACGTTCGCCATCTGGGTTTCTTTCATGTTGGCGATAATCCAGCGCGGGCGCGGCACCAGCGCCATCAACTGCGCACCGGAGTTGACGTACGCCCCCAGGCGCACCCCGATCTGCCCCAGCTGACCGTCCCGAGGCGCAGTGATGCGCGTGTTGGTCAGGTCAATGCGCGCCAGCTCGATGGCAGCTTCGGCATTCTTCACCGACGCTTCCAGCGAGCCGCGATTGACGATCACGGTTTGCAGGTCCTGACGGGAAATCTCCAGCGCCGCCTTGGCTTCGGCCAATGCTGCCTTTGCTTGTGCATCTGCCGCGCGGGTCACGTCGAATTCGCTTTTCGACACCGAGCCATCGGTCACCAGTGCCTGACCGCGGCGAAGGTCGGCAGCGGCCTTGTCACTCTGCGCCTGGGCATTCGCGATAGCGGCCTGACGTTGGGCAATGGTGGCCTCGGCGCTGCGCCGCTGTTGCAGATTATTGGCCAGCGCGGCCTGCTGAACGCCCAACTGCGCAATGCCCTGATCCAAGTGCTGCTGATAAATCCGGTCGTCGATGCGCACCAGCAGATCGCCCTGCTTGACCCACTGGAAATCCTGCACCGGCACTTCGTAGACGTAGCCGCTCAGTTGCGGGCCGATGATCGTGGTCTGCCCACGAATCAGGGCATTCTCGGTGCTTTCGATCGGGCTGCTGAACGGGGGCAGCTGCCACGCGTACAGCACGACCAGCACACCCGCCAGGGCAATGCCGCCGAACAGAATCGCCGACACCAGGCGTATGCGCGCCGAACGCGGTTGCGTGGTGGCCGGCATGACCGCCGGCGCGGGCGCTGCGGAAGTTGCCTGTGACGGGGCGGCGTTGGGCGCCGCATTGCCAGAAGAGCCGCCTGAAGCGCTGTTTGGAGGGGTGCCAGAAGGTTTGCCAGGTTCTGTCATGAAGGTTGAGCGCCAGAAGGTGTTAAGGGAGATGCCGAAGGTGTGGCCGGCGTAAACGGCGCGACCGGCTCGGTGGTGATCCACAGCCAGGTGGCGCGGCTGGTGATCCAGATCATGGTCAGCACCGCGATGACTGCGATCAGCATAAATACGTCGTTGTAGGCCAGGGTATTGGCCTCACGGGTGGCGGCGGTTGCCAGCGAGCGAATGCCCAGGCTGGTACGCGCGGCCGGGTCGGCGATGGCCGAAATATACGCACCGCTCGCGCTTTGCAGGCGCGATTGCACCTGAGCGTCGATCAGCGTGACGTGCTCGACAATGTGCGCCGAGTGGAATTTCTCGCGCCAGACCTGAAAGGTGCCCAGCAGCGCCGAGCCGATCAGGCTGCCGACGTTCTGGGTAATCCCGAACATCACCGAAAAACTGACCATGTTGCGCGGGTTGCTGATCACCCCGCTGATGCCCAGCACCAAGGTCGGACCGAGGAAGAAGGTGCCGCCGAACGCCAGCAAAAACTGGCTGAAATACATCTGCGGTTCACGGGTGAGGCTGGTGGAGAAGCTGTCCATGCTCGAACCGATCGCCATCAGCGCCAGGGAAATGATCAGCGGCTTGAACAGGTGCTGCGGATCAATCGTCAGCGCGCTGACCGCAAGGCCCGCGACGCTGCCCAACAGCATGAACAGGTACAGCGTGTGCAGCTGCTCGGTGCCCTGATTCATCCCCTGAAGAAAACCGACCGCGCCGGTGGATTGCTCCGACAGCACGATCCGCGTCAGCAGCACGCCGAAGGCGAAGCGGATCATCCGGCCACTGCCCAGCCAGCGGGTGATCAACAACGGTCGGGTGCGATTGTGCTCGATACACAGCCCGGCAAGGATCAGCACGATTGACGACGCCAGGGCGATGCCGATCCAGGGCTCTTCAAGCCACCATTCAATCCGCCCCAGCGACAACGCCGCACAGAGCGCAGCGAAGCCTGAAGCGAGCAAGGCGAAGGTCAGGAAGTCGAGTTTCTCGAAGGCTTTGAAGCGGTCACCGGGGGGCAGTTTCAGAATCAGTACGCAACCCAGGGACAGCAGGCACATGCCCAGTTCGAACAGGTAAAGCCCGCGCCACTCGGCAATCTGCAGCAGGTCTTCGGAAACCAGTCGCGCCAGCGGCGTGGCCAGCTGCGCGGTGCCGAGGCCCAGCACCAAGGCTTTCATGCGCCACTTCTGCGGGAAGGCCTGAATCATGTAGTACAGGCCCAGCGAACTCAGTGCCGCGCCGACCATGCCGTGGGCAGCGCGAACGGCGATGGCCGATTCGATGTCGTTGACGAACAGGTGCGCGAAGGTGACCAGCGCGTACAGCACCAGAAATACTTCGGTGAACGCGCGCAGACCAAACTGCTGGCGAAACTTCACCAGCAGCAGGTTCATCGACACATTGGTCATGACATACGCGGCGGGCAGCCAGGCGATCTCGGCCTGGGTGGCGCCCAGCGAGCCTTGCAGATATTGAAGGTTGGCGACCACCAGCGCGTTGCCCAGCCCGCCGGTCAACGCCACGATCACCCCGACGATGGCATAGGCCCAGCGCTTAGGCGTTGCGTGCAAGGGCGTCGACGGCGAGCCCGGCAACGTCGGTCGCTCGTGGGGAGCCCAGTCGTGGGGTCTGTACTTGTCGTTCATTGAGCGGACCTGATGAATGCCGTGCCGAGCCACTGAAAAGCGATGGGGCCAGCCGCTATGAAAGCGGCCGCCTGTGAAGGCTAGCTGATCATGCTCAGCTAATCATTCTCAGCTCCCGCGCCTGCTCCAGTGTGACATCCACCGCATGAATGCTCGCCTGCCGGTGCTTGAGCATCCCGCCGCTGCGGCCGTTGAACACCGCGTTGATCTCGGCGAGGATCGACAACGCCACGCTGTGGGGCGCGTCACCGCCCAGGTCCAGCCCGACCGGGTAATGCAGGCTGGCCTGCGCAGCGGCTTCACGGGCCTGATCCGGCAGCTCGTCGAGCAAACGTTCGGTGCGGCTGCGTGGTCCGAGCTGGCCAATGTAGCGCGGCGTCGATTGCAGCACCTGCCCCAGCCAGTGGCGGTCCTGGCTCAGGCTGTGGGTCATCACCACCACGGCAGCGTCGGCGACCATCGCGTGCAATTCGGGCATTGGCTGCAGCGGCGCCGACAGCACCTGATCGGCCTCCGGAAAACGCTGGGGACGGGCGAAATGCGAGCGCGCATCGATCACCGTGATGTGCCAGCCCTGCAGCCGCGCCATGCTGACCAAGGGCATCGCGTCATGCCCGGCACCGAAGATCACAAGCCGGCGCGGCGCTGCGATGTACTCCAACAGCACCTCAACGGCGCCGTCCGCGCTGTCGTAGGTACGGGTGGCGGAGCGGCGGGCAGCGAGCACCGTTTTCAGGTCCTCGGCCACCGCCGTCGCCAGCCAGCGCTCACGCATGTCGATTTGCACCTGCCCGGATGAACGAATCGCCACCCGCTCGCCCAGCGCCGTATGACGTTCGCTTTGTGTGCCGATCACCGTCGCCAGCGCAGCGCCAACACCGCTGGCCTTGACCTCACGCAACACGTCCGCCACCAGACTTGCCGCCTGGGGATCTATCCGTTCGAAGAGGATGTGCACCGTGCCGTTGCAACCGAGGCCAAAGCTGAGCTCGGCGTCTTCGAGTTCGTCGTCGTCCTCGCCGGTGCTGTACGTGCGCAGGGACGGCTTGCCATTGGCGGTCAGCCACCAGGCCTTTTTGCTGACGTCGCTTTCGAGACAGCCGCCGCTGACGGTACCGGTCGCCTCGCCCATCGGCGCGATAACCATCCGCGCACCCGGGCGTCGGTAAGCCGAACCCTCGACCTTGACCACCGTCGCGATCACCACTTCCTGCTGCCCGGTCTGCGCTTCATCAAGCGCCCCCAGCAGACTGGATAGATCATTCATGCGCGTCCCCAAAAACCGGTTCATTCATCTGGCGTGATTCATTTGTCACCTGACACATACCTTGAAAAGCCACTGCCATCTGTGACGCAAGTGCTGTTGTGCAGACTGTGAGTCGCCGCGCAGGTTCAGCTTTTGCCCGCGAAACACGTGTTGTGCGCAGTGCACTTGCAGCGAATGGCCAGCAGGTTACCGCAGACGGCGCGCAGATTGGCCATCGGTCACCGACTGCGCGAATCAGCCCGTGCCGGGACTACACTCGGTGCGTGCCGTTAAATCCATGCAAAACGCTGATGATCCAAGGCATCAACGTACTCGTGGGAAGTGGCCGTCCTTCATTTGGATATTTCGGTTGAACATTCCGCACAACGCACGCCTCAAACCCTGAATCGCCGTACCGCCTGGCTGCGTGGAATCACTCCACCGGGTCCACCGGGCATCGGCTACGCCGGAGAGCACCTGATGACGCGCCAATTACGCCAGCTTCGCGAAACATCCTCCACCCACACCCTGTGCCAGCGCTTTCAAAGCGTGCGCGACCGTACCGAACTTCTGGTCGAGCCCTTGAGCGCCGAGGACATGGTGGTGCAGTCGATGCCCGATGCCAGCCCGGCCAAATGGCACATGGCGCACACCACATGGTTCTTCGAAACCTTTCTGCTGGCGCCGAACCTGCCGGCCTACGAAGCGTTCGATCCGACGTTCGGCTACCTGTTCAACTCTTATTACGAAGCTGTCGGCCCGCGTCATCCGCGTCCGCAGCGCGGCCTGATGACCCGGCCGAGCGTCGATCAGGTCCTGGCCTATCGCAGGCACGTCGACGAAAACATGACGACGCTGCTGATGACGCCGCTCAGCGACGAGATGACCAGCCTGATCGAACTCGGCCTGGCCCACGAAGAGCAGCATCAGGAACTGCTGCTGATGGACATCCTTCATTTGTTCAGCCTGTCGTCGCTGAAACCGGCCTACAGCCCGCGCTGGCCGAAAGACCTGTCGGGCCGTCGCGGTCATTTCAAGCCGCTGAGCGCCGGCCTGACCGAAATCGGCCACGACGGTGACGGCTTTTCGTTCGACAACGAAGGCCCGCGCCACACCACCTATCTGCAGTCCTTCGAAATCAGCGACCGGCTGGTGACCAACGGCGAGTGGCTGAGCTTCATTGCCGACGGCGGCTATCACACCGCGGCCTTGTGGCTGTCCGAAGGCTGGACCCTGGTGCAGGAAAACGGCTGGAATTCGCCGATGTACTGGCAGCACGACGAGAACGGCTGGAAGCGCATGAGCCTGCGCGGCCTTGAGTCGATCGACCCTTCGGCACCGGTCACGCACATCAGTTACTACGAAGCCGCCGCGTTTGCGCTATGGGCCGATGCGCGCCTGCCCACCGAAGCCGAATGGGAAGCCGCCGCCCGCGCCGGTTTGCTGGAGCAAGTGGACGACGTCGCCTGGCAGTGGACGCAAAGTGCCTACAGCGCCTACCCCGGCTTCAAGCCCTCAGTGGGCGCAGTCGGTGAGTACAACGGCAAGTTCATGGTCAATCAGATGGTCCTGCGCGGCGGTGCCAGCGTCACGTCGCCCGATCATTGCCGCCTGACCTACCGCAACTTCTTCCACGCCGACAAACGCTGGATGGTGTCGGGCCTGCGCCTGGCCCGTGATAGCCGTCAACCCGGCGTGGTTGACCCGAACGACAGCGAATTCGCCCGCGACGTGGTGGCCGGTCTCGGCGCCCCGGAGAAAACACTGTCGCCCAAGTATTTCTATGACGCTGCGGGTTCCGACCTGTTCGAAGCCATCTGCGAAACGCCTGAGTACTACCCGACGCGCGCCGAAACCGGGTTGCTGAAACGCATCGCCGGCGAGATCGCTGCGACCATTCCGGCGGGCGCAGCACTGGTGGAATTTGGCAGTGGCGCCAGCGAGAAGACCCGTCTGGTGCTGGATGCCGCGCCGCACATCGCGGTGTACGTGCCGATCGACATCAGTGCGACAGCACTGAACAAGGCCGCGCGGTCATTGCGCCAGCGTTACCCGGCGCTGATCGTCGCGCCCCAAGTCGACGACTTCACCCGGGTGCTCACCCTGCCTGAAGAAGCCGACGGCCACACCCGCGTGGGTTTCTTTCCGGGTTCCACCATCGGCAACTTCAGCCACGAGCAGGCCGTTGATTTCCTCCACAGCGCCCACGATGTGCTGGGGGAAAACGCCCACTTCATCGTCGGTGTCGATCTGGTCAAGGATGAGCAGACGCTGGTGGCCGCGTACGACGACGCCGACGGCGTGACCGCGCAGTTCAACAAGAACCTGCTGACCCGCATCAATCGCGAGCTGCACGCCGACTTCGACGTGTCTGCCTTCGATCATCTGGCCGTGTGGAACGCCGAACAGGCCTGCATGGAAATGCACCTGGTCAGCCGCAAACAGCAAAGCGTCACGGTCGCCGGACACACCTTCCGCTTCGCTGCCGGGGAACGCCTGCACACCGAGAACTCCCACAAGTTCACGGTTGAATCGTTCACCGAACTGGCCGCGCGTGCGGGCTGGACCGTCAGCGAATGCTGGATCAGCGACGCGCCACAAACGGCGTTGTTCAGCTTGCAGGCGTGACAGGGGGCAACGGAAATCCTCCAACTTCCAGGATTTCCGAATGTGGCTCGGCTACCACAGATGGCGCAGCAGACGCGGACCCTGTGGGAGTGAGCTTGCTCACGAAGGCGGCATCTCAGGCGCTAAAGATATATCGGGTGTAAGGGCCTCTTCGCGAGCAAGCTCGCTCCCACAAGTCGGTGGTCAGCCAGCGATGGCGTTGTTCAGCTTGCAGGCGTGACAGCGCTGATGTGCTCATCCCTGCCGGAAACTTCATTGTCATTTGCAAAATGGCGCTGGTAGCATCCGTTAGCACCCTCACGGACCCCGGCGGTACAGCCGGGGATTGAGTACAACAATAATCAACAGGGAGTCAGCGATGACGGCTCAGGTCATACCTGCCGAATACGCGGCGCAGCAATCCGCCTGCGCGAGCGTTCTGTCCGACGTACGCAATCACATTGGTCACCTCACCCTCAACCGCCCCCAGGGCCTCAATGCCATCGACCTGCACATGGTCCGGCAGCTGCAGTACCAGCTCGACGCCTGGGCAAAGGATGACAACGTTTACGCCGTGGTCCTGCGCGGTGCCGGCGAAAAGGCCTTCTGCGCCGGCGGCGACATCCGCTCGCTGTACGACAGCTTTCAGGCCGGTCGGACCGAGCACCTGGATTTCTTCGTCGAAGAATACGCGCTGGACCTCACCCTTCATCATTACCGCAAACCCGTCGTCGCCTTGATGGACGGCTTTGTGCTCGGCGGTGGAATGGGCCTGGCCCAGGGCGCGGACCTTCGCGTGGTCACTGAGCGCAGTCGTCTGGCGATGCCGGAAGTCGCGATCGGTTATTTCCCTGACGTGGGCGGCAGCTACTTTCTGCCCCGTGTGCCCGGCGAGTTGGGGATTTATCTGGGCGTTACGGGCGTGCAGATCCAGGCCGCCGATGCGCTGTATTGCGGGATGGCGGACTGGTACCTCAACAGCGAACGCCTCAATGACCTCGATCTGCAGCTCAATAACCTGAAGTGGAGCCTGGCCCCGCTCAAGGATTTGCAGGGCGCGCTGGCGAAACTCGGCGTGCAGCACTTGCCTGCGCCGCCGCTGGCAAAACTGCGCCCGGCCATCGATCATTTCTTCGGCCTGCCGGACGTCCCGAGCATCATCGAACAATTGCTAGAAGTCAGCGTCTACGACACCCATGCCTGGGCCCTCGACACGGCGCATCTGATGCAAACCCGTTCACCGCTGGCGATGGCGGTCACTCTGGAGCTGCTGCGCCGCGGCCGGCATCTGCCGCTGGAGCGTTGTTTCGCCCTGGAGCTGCATCTGGACCGCCAGTGGTTTGAACGGGGTGACTTGATCGAAGGCGTTCGTGCCTTGATCGTCGACAAAGACAAGAAACCGCACTGGAGCCCTTCCAGCGTGCAGGCATTGGATGCCGAGCACGTGGCAAGCTTCTTCAGCGGTCATGAGGGGTGACCTATGCAAGATCTTGAACTGACCGAAGAGCAAGTGATGATCCGCGACATGGCGCGGGACTTCGCGCGCAATGAAATCGCGCCCCATGCTCAGGCCTGGGAACAAGCCGGCTGGATCGACGACGCGCTGGTGGCGAAGATGGGCGAACTGGGCCTGCTCGGGATGGTCGTCCCGGACGAATGGGGCGGCAGCTACATCGACTACGTCGCCTACGCGCTGGCGGTCGAAGAAATTTCCGCCGCCGACGGCGCCACCGGTACGCTGATGAGCGTGCACAGTTCAGTGGGCTGCGGGCCGGTGCTCAACTACGGCAGCGACGGGCACAAACAACAGTGGCTGGAAAAGCTCGCCAGCGGCCAGGCCATCGGCTGCTTCTGCCTGACCGAACCCCAGGCCGGCTCCGAAGCCCACAACCTGCGCACCCGTGCCGAATTGAAAGACGGCGAATGGGTGCTCAACGGCGCCAAGCAGTTCGTCAGCAACGGCAAGCGCGCGCAGCTGGCAATTGTCTTCGCCGTCACCGACCCGGACCTGGGCAAGCGCGGCCTGTCAGCGTTTCTGGTGCCCACCGACAACCCCGGTTATCGCGTCGACCGTATGGAACACAAGATGGGCATCCGCGCCTCCGACACCTGCGCCGTGACCCTGAGCGATTGCCGGATTCCGGCGGAAAACCTGTTGGGTGAACGGGGCAAAGGACTGTCCATCGCCCTTTCAAACCTGGAAGGCGGACGCATCGGCATCGCTGCCCAGGCCCTGGGCATCGCTCGCGCGGCATTCGAAGCGGCACTGGGTTACGCCCGTGACCGCGTGCAGTTCGACAAGCCGATCATCGAGCACCAGAGCATCGCCAATCTGCTGGCCGACATGCACACCCGCATCAATGCTTCTCGCCTCTTGGTCCTGCACGCCGCGCGGTTGAGAACGGCCGGCAAACCCTGTCTGTCCGAAGCGTCCCAGGCCAAGCTGTTCGCCTCGGAAATGGCCGAGTGGGTCTGCTCCAAAGCGATACAAATCCACGGCGGCTATGGCTATCTGGAGGATTATCCGGTGGAGAAATACTACCGGGACGCGCGGATTACCCAGATCTACGAAGGCTCCAGCGAAATCCAGCGTTTGCTGATCGCCCGCGAGCTGCGCCACTACGCGCTGTAAGGGTCACGCCCCCTCCCCCCAGAGACGCCGAGCCCCTCAGGGC